>CAYMEC010000007.1:0-4505 GCA_964389425.1 uncultured Roseovarius sp. | reverse complement strand
CTTACGGTACTGAGCCGGGTTACATCATGTAACCCGGCTCAGTACCGTAAGGCGTGGCCGCGCTTTGCATCGCTCGTGCGTCAGATTGGGTGTTCATCTTGGCCTCCCGTCATTCGCCAACGCCTGCGCCAGTTTAGCCCGCGCGCAGATAGGATTGGCAAGGGTCAACATAGGCCACTTAAGATCTGTGGCTTGCGTAACCGCATTGGCTTCACCTGTCACGCGCGCTCAAACACACCAATGTCGCCCTCGGACGGTCTCCACATATTCTGGCCAGGCGAAATCAATAGGCGGGTCGTAATCCGCCAGTGGCGGGATCCAGTTTGTGCCTCCAACACCGCCGCCAGTGCGTGTCTCGAACTCGGACCACGCGCGCTGACGCAAGTCATCATCCGTCAGCACACGGATCGCCCCACGCGCCAGCACACGGGATGCCACATCAACCATCGGATCAATCGTCTCTGGCATACCACCCAACGCGTTCATCGCCCACGCCGGGTATGGCCCGCCCCTAAGCGCAGGCCGCGCCACGTAAAACCGCGCGAGCGGCGCGTGCCAGCTCATATCCGTGTAGTCATCCGACGTTGCATTGCGCTGAACCGGCGGTAGGGTCTCACGCAAAATCGCTTCCGCGTCCTGCGGAGCGATCAACTGCGTGCAAGCGTCGATCAGCGGGTTCGCATCGGCATCGAACCGACACGCTTCCTGCACCTGCCGTGCCAGACCCAGCCCCTCCTCAGACCATTCCGGCGCCCCCACGCTTTGCATCTCATCCCAAACCATCTGCGCCATCGCGTGATTGGTCAGCCCAGGCCGCGATTTGGACACCCAGTGTTTTTCGACCCGACACCCTGTCATGCCGGCTGCATGTTCGGCCAAGCGATCAAGCTGTGCGGATATCCTTTCTGCCAGATGCAAATCCGGCACCCGTATCATGTACTGCAAATCCGCCTGAAGCGCGGGCAGGTTGTCTGCCGTGGCCTGCCCTGCCCCCAGAATGGCCTCAGACATGGACCAACCGCCCTGGTGGGACGCCATGCTATCTCGCAGGGTTCGCGCGCTTTGATACATCATCATCAGCGCGTCGTTTGCCCCCGGCGCGCGGACATCGGAATGGCTCTGCGGGATGGGCGTGCCGTCTGTTGCGCCCCAAGCCTCGGGCGTTTCACACCGGAAGCGGTAGATCATTGAATAGGCCGCGCCACATTGTGTGTCCCACCGCACCGTGTTGCACAGCGGAAGCATGTAAAAGGGATGAAAGGACAGGATTGCGGCCAACCCGTCATAGTACCCTTTGGCCGCGTGAATGGGTTTCGACCCGCGCACCTTCTCAGCCGGTTCCCCGGTGAATTGCAGCCCGCCCGGAATACCATGTGCCTCCATCGCCGCTTTTGTGGCCAAAATCCCGGCAAGCCCCGCGATGCCAAGCCCGGAATGCGGATCCGTGTGACCCGCCGCCAGCTCACTCTGTCCCTCGCGCGGGCCCTTTGAGGGCGCGGCGGCCTGACAATTCCCGGGTACCGCGTCGTATTCGGCATAAAGCCCCACAACCGGTCCGTCCCCTTGCGCCCAACGCGCACAAAAGGCCGTTGGCATCCCGCCGGAGCCCCTTTCCACCTCGAACCCTTCCGCGCGCAGCCGCTCGACATACCAAGCGGCGGACCGGTATTCGCGCCATGCAGGCTCTGCGAATTCAAAGATGGTCGCCGTCCAGTCGGAAACATCCTGCGATTTGGATGAAAGCCACGCCTCTGCTGTGTCTGCTGCACTCATGCGGCGATAAACTGCGCGGCGACCTGGCGGGTCTTCGGCGCATCCCGATGTTCAAAGAGGTAAATACCCTGCCATGTTCCAAGCGCCATGCGCCCGCCTTGCACCGGAATCTGCAAACTGACCGGCATCATCGCCGCTTTGATATGGGCGGGCATATCATCGGGCCCTTCATAGGTATGGGTCAGGTAAGCCATGGACGCGTCAGAACTGGGCGGCACCAGATGGGCAAAGTAGTTGCGCAAATCCGTCTGCACCTCCGGGTCGGCGTTTTCTTGAATGAGCAAACTGGCCGAGGTGTGTCGCACGAAAAGCGTCAACACTCCGTCGCCATGTCCTTGTACCCAGTCCGCGACATCGCGCGTGAAGTCGTAAAGCCCCTGCCCGCGCGTGGCGATGTCGAAAACCTGCATCAACCGCCTTCGACCACGCTTTTGAGATTGGCCAGACCGCGCTCGTAATCTGCGCCCACCCAGTCATCCATCTTGAGCCCGAGCCAGCGCCCGATGGGCCCCGCGCCCATGTCGGCGATCAGCGTCCATGTGGCGATGGTGGACCCGTCCGCTTCCTCAAACGCCCAATAGGCCATACCGCTGCCCATATCCCCGAAATTCAGCGCGACCGTCAGCGCTTCGTTTTCAGTGGCCTCGGTGATCTCCATGCTTCCAGTACCGACATCGGGACTGTCCGAGGCCCAATCCATGGTCGCCCCCACACCTTCGGGCACATCGTTATAGGTGTATTGCGCGTCCGGGTCCAATCGGGCCCATGGGCTCCATTTCTGGTTAGCCTCCAGATTGGCCACAAGCGGATAAATTTCACTGGCAGGTGCAATAATCTCAGCGCTGCGCTCCACCGTCACTTCGCGAGGCAAAAGCATGCCCACGCCAGCCAGAAGGGCGATCAAAACGACCAACCCGCCCAGCAGCCTGACAAAAAATTTCATGGCGATTCTCCCTGCGCTTTTGGCGGGAATACTATCGCAAAGAGATGCACATTGGCACGCCCTGCTCTAATCGCCCACGGGCGTGAGATGCCCGATGTAACGAATGATCAGACCCAAGCCCGGCATCCGGCCCGAAACATCAAAGCAAAACCGGCCCTTGCCGTCTTCAAATTCCCGCGTTTCACTGATCGGATGACACCAGCGCGGTAGCGGGATGCCCCACAGCGAAAACCCTGCAACAGTCATGCACAGCTGGTCCTCTTCGACACTCAACGCCAGCCGCAACCGAAACGGCCCGAGCTGTTCGCCCACCTCCACGCGGTCTGTCTCAAACCAGAGCCGTGACCGGGTGATGTGCCCGCCAAAATCGCGCACCCATTCCGATGTTTCATCGCCGACGCGGATGGTAAGCGTTACAAGAACGTCCTGCCCCTCCGGTGGAAACCCGGATAACCAAAGCCCCATGCGCACAATGGGGTGCGTACCACGCTCAATACGCGCGCGACCCTCAAACTGCCGTTGGCCCGCGCCTTTATGCAGGGCCAAAACGGCACCCGGTACAGGCAGGGCTTTGGCGTCGATCACCTGCCAGAATGGATCGCCCGTCACAGCCACCCGCCCCTTATGAATCGCGCTTGCACGGCTGCATCCGGCACCATGCAGGTCTCGTACCGACCGAAAATCGTGTAGCGGTTTTTTGCGATTAAGCGATACAGCGGTCTTTTTACAATCCCTGGCAACCAAGCCGCCGTCGCCAGCACTTTCCATGGCCAAGACAACGCAGCCATTGCAGCCGCAAAGGCATCAAGATCAGTGTAAATCCAACCATCCTTGATCACCAAATTGGTCTGAAAATCATCGAGCGGCATATCGAGCGCGGCATAACAGGTTTGCCCGATCTCCGCCTGCGCCAACGCAAAGGAAAACTGCTCTGCCGGATCATGGCGCATCATGAACTGAAAGAACCCCGAACAAAGCACGCACTCACCGTCGAAGACGATCAGGTTGCAGCCGCCGAGCCTATCTTGCAGCTCTTCACCCAGTTGGGAAACGGGGATTTTCATCTGCTCAAAGATAGTGCCTTCACCAGCGGGACCCTTTTTCTTGGCGCAAGAAAATGCCGCCAAACTTGGCGGCAAATCTCATTGTTTTTTTGATCCGCGCGGGAAAAATCACGCACCGGTCACTGATCGAGGAATGAACGCAGTTTCCGGCTCCGGCTCGGGTGCTTGAGCTTGCGCAGCGCCTTTGCCTCGATTTGGCGGATCCGTTCGCGTGTGACCGAGAACTGCTGGCCCACTTCTTCCAAGGTGTGGTCAGTGTTCATCCCGATACCAAAGCGCATCCGCAGCACCCGCTCCTCGCGCGGTGTGAGCGAGGACAACACCCGCGTCGTTGTTTCTTTCAGGTTGTCCTGAATGGCACTGTCGAGCGGCAGAATGACGTTCTTGTCTTCGATGAAGTCACCCAGCTGGCTGTCTTCTTCATCGCCAATCGGCGTTTCCAGCGAGATCGGCTCCTTGGCGATCTTCATCACCTTGCGCACTTTCTCAAGCGGCATCTGCAACTTGTCTGCCAGTTCTTCCGGCGTGGGTTCGCGGCCAATTTCATGCAGCATCTGGCGGCCCGTGCGGACCAGTTTGTTGATCGTCTCGATCATGTGCACCGGAATACGGATCGTGCGCGCCTGGTCCGCGATGGACCGGGTGATCGCCTGCCGGATCCACCATGTCGCATAGGTCGAAAACTTGTAGCCGCGCCGGTATTCGAATTTATCAACCGCTTTCAT
>CAYMEC010000006.1:72807-77096 GCA_964389425.1 uncultured Roseovarius sp. | reverse complement strand
TCGGGCACCACGTTGATCTTGCCTTTCAACTCTTCTGGCGGATCAAAGATCAGCGCGGCTGTATTGATGTCCCCGCCATAGACAGACGTGTTCACCGTCACACCCACAGTGCCCCACTGCCACGGCACGGTATAATTGCGGCCCGGGTCGAACTCCACGTCGACCCATTGCGGATCCACATGCTTGAAATTCTCCATCTCGTTCGGCTTGGATTCCATCAGCAGGCCCTCACCCACGAAAATCGGAATATACGTCCCCGACGGCACCACGATGTCAAACCCGTGTCCGCCGGCCTTGATCTTGGCCAACGCGGTATCGTTGCTGTCATAATCGGTGATCGTCACCTTGATGCCCGTCTCGGCCTCAAACTTCTCGATCATCTCAGGGGACGTGTAGTTCCCCCAGTTGTAGATATTCAGCTCCCCCTCGGCCAGCGCGGGCGCGGCGAGGAAGGCAAGAACTGCTGTGAGTGTTTTTTTCATAGTCGTCTCCCTTTAGGTTTTGATTTTACTCAGCAGAGTGAAGGCGATCACCATGGTGATCGATATGCCCAGAAGGGCGGTGGAAATGGCGTTGATCTCGGGCGTCACCACGCGGCGCAGCTGGCCCAGCATATATGTGGGCAGCGTATCTTGGCCTGCGGATTTCACAAATTCGGTGATCACCACGTCATCCAGACTGATCACGAAAGCCAGCATCGCGCCCGCCAAAATCCCCGGCCAAAGCTGTGGCAGCGTGATGCGACGAAAAATCTGAAACGGCGTGGCGTAAAGGTCGCTCGCCGCCTGTTCGAGGCTCAAATCCATCCCCTGCAACCGCGCCCGAATGGGCAGGTAGGCAAAGGGAATGCAAAAGGCCGAATGCGCAATGATCAGGTAAAGCAGCCCGGTATACCCCGTCGCCACCTTGATCATCGCGAAGAAAATCAGCAACGCCACCGCCGTCACAATCTCCGGCACCATGAGCGGCTGATTGATCATGGCAAAGACCGTGGTCTGTCCGCGAAACTTCCGCGTCCTTGTGGTGGCAAGTGCTGCCAACACCGCGACGGTGGTCGAAATCAACGCCGCCCAAAACGCGATGATCAGCGACCGCACCGTGGCCTCCTGCACCTGTTCATTTTCCCAGGCGGAGGCATACCACCGCCACGAAAACCCCTCCCAAATGGCGATCGAACTGCCCGCATTGAACGAATAGATCACCAGCAGGATGATCGGCATGTAAAGCATCACGAAACAGGCCATCGCAATGGTGGTGAAGCCGGTCTGCTTGCGAACGTCGAACCCCTTAGCCATGCCGCACCTCATCCTCGCCCGCCGCGCGCACATAAGCCATCAGCGCGACCATCACGATCGCCAGGAGCGTGATCGACAGCGCCGCGCCCAACGGCCAGTTCCGCCCCTGCCCGAACTGCAATTCAATCAGGTTGCCAATCATCAACTGATTGCCACCGCCCATGATCCTTGGCGTCACGTAAGCCCCAAGCGATGGCACAAACACCAAAATCGACCCCGCAATCACCCCCGGTTTCACCAGCGGCAAAATCACCCGTCGCAGCACGCGCACCCTTGTGGCGTAAAGATCATAGGCGGCTTCCACGAGATTGAAATCCAACCGCTCCATCGACGCATAAATCGGCAGCACCATCAGCGGCAGATAGACATAGACCATGCCCAAGATGATCGCGAACTCGGTAAAGAGCATCTGAATAGGTTCATTGATCACGCCGGTGGCCATCAGCACCGTGTTCACCACGCCTTCATTCCGAATGAGTTCAAGGATCGCAAAGGTCCGGATCAACAGGTTCGTCCAGAACGGAATGATGATCAGCAGCATCCACATATCGCGCTGCTTCTTGGGGCGCGTGGCGATGAAATAGGCCGTCGGGAAGCCCACGATCAGGCACACCAGCGTGGTCAGCAGTGATAGCTTTACCGACCGCCAGAAAATGCTCAGATGCGCATCCGACCACCCCAGCGTGTCATCGAAAATGTCCCGCTCCATGACCACGCTGAACCACGCATCCGTGGAAAACTGCCACTCCACCCCGCCGAAATCCCCCGCCGTCAGGAAGGAATAGACCAGCGTGATCAAAAGCGGGCCGGAGGCGGCAAAAATCAGGATGATCAACGCGGGGCTCAGCAACAACCACCGATTGCGGCTCTGGCGTTTCGCCTCGGTGATCGAAAGGTCCGACACCTAGTCGCTCAACACCTGCGCCACATGCGCCGGGAAGGTGATGCCCACCGTATCGCCCGCCGCATGGCCCGCACCCGTATCCGGCGCGTTTTGCTGGCGCAGAACAAACGCCGTGCCATCCTCCAACGCCACATGGAAATGCGTGTCAGTGCCCAGATAGACCACGTTCTCCAACGTGCCAGACATCAACCCGTCCTTGGCCCCCGTCAGCCGCGCATGTTCGGGGCGCACCGCAATGGTCACCTGCCCGGCCTCCGGCGCACCTGTCACCTTCAAACTCTTGCCCGAGGCAAGCGTGACCTGCGCCCCCTTCGCCGCCACCGTCAGGAAATTCGTATCCCCAATGAAATCCGCCACAAACCGATCCGCCGGGTGATCGTAAATCTCCCGCGGCGTGCCGATCTGCCGGATCGCGCCATCGGACATTACCGCGATCCGGTCCGACATGGTCAACGCCTCTTCCTGATCATGCGTGACGAAAATGAAGGTGATCCCGGTCTCCAGTTGAAGCCGCTTCAACTCCAACTGCATGTTTTTGCGCAGCTTGAAATCGAGCGCGCTGAGCGGTTCATCCAGCAGCAGGATCCTTGGTCTGGGCGCAAGCGCCCGGGCCAAGGCCACCCGCTGTTGCTGCCCGCCTGAAATCTGGCTCGTTTGCCGATCCGCCAGATGGGACATCTGCACAAGTTCCATCATCTCGCCCGTGGTGGTCGAAATCTCCCCCTTGGATTTGCCCAGCATTTCAAGGCCAAACCCAATATTCTCGGCCACCGTCATATGCGGAAACAGCGCATAGTTCTGAAACACCGTGTTGATCTGCCGTTTATGCGGCGGGGCCTCCAGCAGGCTCTCACCGAACATATCCAGCGTGCCAGATGTGGGATGTTCAAACCCTGCAATCAGCCGGAGCAGCGTGGTCTTGCCACAGCCAGACGGGCCCAGAAGCGTAAAAAACTCGTTGTCGGCAATATCAATCTCAATCCCGCCCAGCGCCTCAACGGGCGGCGTGCCGGGATAAACCTTGCGCAAAGCGCGCGCGCTGATGGCTTTGGCCAAGACCTATCCCCCAACAGACCGATGCAGTGAAACTCGCAGAATGTGCAGGCGCAGCATTCCCCGATGATTGCGCGGAAACGCTGCGCTGGATATACCCCTCTTGGGGTATATTTCGTCTATATTGCCCCGAAAAAGAGGGTAATTTTTGTGCAACTCACGAACCGGGACATCCACAGGTTGCGCCGGGCCATGGGCGCGGCGGGCACGGAGGCCTTCTTCCCTGCCTTCCGCAATCTGCTGCGTGCGCGGATGCCCATGGCGACCTGTCTCATCCTGCGGTTTGATCCGGGCCGGGCGCCGGTGTTGCTGAATGCATGGCTGTCGCACAAAAGGGTGCCCAGCGCCGCGCTGACGGAATATGTCGATACCACCTACCCGTTCGATCCCTTCTACCAATTCGACACTGTGCCTGATGGCGGCGCGCTCTACCGCTTGCCCGAAATCGCGCCCGACCGGTTTTTCTCGTCGGAATACTACCTGGATTACTATCGCAGCACCGGGCTTTGTGATGAGGTCGGGCTTCTGGTGCCTCTGCCCAACGGATCTCGCGGGCATGTCTCCGTCAGCCGGTTGGACGCCATGGGCCCGTTCAAGCGCCGCGAAATGCAATGCCTGCGCCACCACGCACCCTTACTGCTGGAACTGCTGACCCAACATGTCACCGCTATCAGCCCAGCCGTGCCTCCCGTCGCCGAGGACACGCCCGTTCTGTCCGACCTGATCGCTGCCTATACGCAAGAGGTCCTGTCCGTCCGCCTCACGACCCGCGAAGCCCAGATCGCCGCGTTGGTGATGCAGGGGCATTCGAACGGATCGTCGGCATTGGCCTTGGGCATCGCGCGGGAAACCTGCAAAGTGCATCGCCGCAATCTTTACCGGAAACTCTCCATCTCTTCCCAACGCGATCTCTTCGGCGTCTTGAAGCATCTCCTCTAAGTCGCAACAGAGCGCTTGATCCCGCGTCAAGCGCTGCAAAGGTTAACGGCAACAGCCCCAAAACACCGCACCGACGCAATACCGACGCGATACCGACG
>CAYMEC010000006.1:57316-72707 GCA_964389425.1 uncultured Roseovarius sp. | reverse complement strand
ATACCGACGCGATACCGACGTCCCAAACGGCCTGTTTCCCCCATTCGTTAACACCCAAAAAAAGCCCCCGAAATTCTCCGGCCTTGCCATGGCCGGAGCGCTTCACATAGCATTGGCACCTATTGGGAGGATCACCGCACGGGCAACCCGTGCGAGTATTTGGTCTGCCCTCAGACATGACCATGGCTTTACCCAAGCGCGACATATCACCCCTGGCCCAACGCGCCGAAACCGCAAATTCAGGCGTCGGCGATGCCCGGGGATTTGGCCATGAACTGGGCCTCGCCCGCGTCCTCGTGATTGACGACGAACCCGGAATGAGGAACTTTTTATCCAAGGTTTTGAAGGGCGTATGCGCCCGCGTGGACGTTAGCGAAAGCACGTCCAAGGCCTCTGATTTGCTCGATGAAAACACCTATGACGTGATCGTTCTGGACAACATTATGCCGGACCAAACGGGCCTTGAATGGTTGGCAGAACAGCGTGAAATCGGGCTCTTCAGCGATGCCATCCTGATCACGGCACACGCCGATCTGGACACCGCCATTCAGGCCATCCGGGCCGGCGCAAGTGACTTTCTTCTCAAACCCTTCCGGTCCAACCAGGTGCTGAATGCCATCGCCCAAAGCCTCGAACGCGCACGGCTTCGGCGACAGAATTCTGTCCTGCGTCACGAACTGGAAGTGGGCGCGGATATACTCAACCACCGCGATGCGCTTCTGGGCACTTCGTCCGAAATCCAGTCCGTCCGTCAAGACATCGAACGCGCAGCTCAGTCGCAATCCCACGTGGTCATCCGCGGCGAAGTAGGCTCCGGCAAACAAGTGGCCGCGCGCATGCTCCATGCCGCATCTCAACGCGCCGAAAAACCGTTTGTCTGGCTCAAATGCAACGGCCTGACCGAAGAGAGCTTTCAGGAACGACTGTTTGGCCAACTGAACAGCCAAGCCTCTGATAAAGAAGGGATACTGCGTAGTGCTGCGGGCGGCACGCTCTTTCTCGAAGATGTAGAGATGCTGAGTTCCGGGTGTCAGAACATTCTGGCCGAACTGCTGAGCACCGGGCGGTTTACACCGCTGGGGGCCAGCCGTGGGGTCGATCTGGACATGCGCATCGTAAGTTCCACCCTGCGCCCCTTGGCGGATGCGGCGCAGGACAGGTCGTTTCGGGCCGATCTTTATTACCTCCTGACAGTGGTGGAAATTGCCCTGCCGCCTTTGCGCGAACGGGCGGAAGACATCGTGGAACTGACATCCTTCTTTTCCGAAAGCATCGCCGCGCAGATGGGGGTGGAGGTGCCCGTTTTCTCCCCCCTCGCGCGGCGCCGGTTCCTGTCCCACAATTGGCCCGGAAATGTGATGGAGTTGCGCAACACCGTGGAGCGCGCGCTGATCCACCACAACTTTGATGAGGCCTTGGGCAGCGCCGCAGATCAGGTCGAAGTCGAAAGCCTCGCCTCCGTAGAACAGCGCCATATTCTTGCAGTGCTTGAGGCGTGCAATGGCAACCGCGCGGAGGCGGCACGGCGCTTGGGCGTGGCGCGCAAAACCATTGATCGCAAGTGCCAGGCCTGGGGCGTCTAGGCGATGCGGTCTGTTCGTCTCAGGCTTTTGATCATCGCGCTTTTGCCGCTGATGGTGGTCCTTCCGCTTTTGTTCGGCATCACGATGGTGCGCTGGATTGACCGCTACAACGACCTGCTGATTGCCAAGGTCGCCAGTGACCTGCGCGTGGCCGAACAGTATTTCGGGCGGATTGAAGCGACGCAGGCCGCCGAGGTCTCCGCCCTCGCCAAATCCGTGGGTTTTGCCCGGGCCGAGGCACAGGGCCCTGTCGCACTTTCGGCCTTTCTGGCACGGCAGCGCAACGAGATGGGTCTCGATTTTCTGGTCTGGCGGTCGGTATCGGATCCAAACCTGTCCAGCGCCGCGCAAGAGGTGGCCATGGCCGCCGCACCCGACGCACCCATCGCCCATCTTGTACTGTTGAACGAAAGCGATTTGCGCGGGATTTCCAATGAACTGGCAGACCGCGCCGCGATCCCCCTCGTTCCGACTGAGGCTGCCCGCCAGATTGACCGGGACGTGGAAAGCCGAGGGATGTTCATTTTGGCGGCGCACAGGTCGGCCGAAGGGGATGATGTGCTGCTGGGGGGGCGACTGCTCAACCGCAACCTTGACGTGATCGACACGATGAATGGGCTGATCTACCGGGACGAAGACGGACAGATTTCGCGCACCGGCACAACCACGCTCTTTCTGGATGATGTCCGCGTGTCCACCAATGTGCGCATGTTCGAGGGATCCCGCGCCTTGGGCACACGCGTCTCCGAGGTCGTCTGGCGGCAGGTGATGGAAACGGGTCGTACATGGCTCGACCGGGCTTTCGTCGTCAATGACTGGTACATCTCGGGTTATGTGCCGCTATCGGACATATCCGGCAACCGGATCGGCATGCTCTATACCGGGTTTCTGGAAGCGCCTTTCGTGGCCCAGCGCAACACCACGATTGTCGTCTTGATTGTCGCCTTCATCGCGGTTGTTGCGCTATCGATCCCGTTCTTTCTGTGGCTTGCGCGCGGTATCTTTGCACCTCTGGAACGAATGACCGCCACCATGGCGCGCGCAGAAGCCGGCGCGCTGGATGCCCGGATCGGCACAGTAGGGGAGCAAAATGAAATTGGCGCAGTGGCACGCCATCTCGACCGCCTGCTTGACCAGGTGGAGGAGCGCGATGCATCGCTGCGCGACTACGCGGAGAACCTCAATGATCTGGTGGAAAAGCGCACCGAAGAACTGCGAGAGGCCAACCGCAAGCTGGAGGCGACATTTGCCAAACTGGTCATGTCTGAAAAGCTGGCGACCGTGGGGGAAATCACGGCGGGCGTGGCGCATGAAATCAACAACCCGCTTGCCGTCATTCAAGGCAATCTGGAGATCATCCGGCGTGACCTGCCGCCCGATCAAATCGTGGAATTGAAGACGGAGTTTGACCTGATCGACGCCCAGGCCCACCGTATCAATATCATCGTGGGCAAATTGCTGAACTTCACCCGGCCTGAAGAGATGTCCGACCTGACCATCACGGTAGAGGCGGCCAAGGCGGTTGAGGACGCAATGGTTCTGGTCGCCGCCGATCTGCGAAAACACCGAATTGAAACCAGACTTGATCTACAACCTGCACCACCTTTCCGCGTGGTGGAGACGGAATTGCAGCAAGTGATCGTGAACCTTGCCGTCAATGCCGCACAGGCCATGGATACCGAAGACGACCCGGGTGGCACACTGACCATCCGCACCCGCCCCGCTGAGCGTGATGGCGAGAACGGAACAGAGATTGTGGTGGAGGATACAGGCCCCGGCATCCCGGCGGACAGGATAGACAGCGTGTTCGACCCCTTCATGACGTCGAAGCTGGGCACCGGTTCGGGGTTGGGCCTGTCCATTTCGCAGAGTCTGGTCACCCGAGTCGGCGGGTTGATTACCGTGGAAAGCCCGAAAGGCAAAGGCGCGGTATTTTTTGTGTGGTTTCCCGCGGCGGACAATTTGTCCCCTGCGCCGGTAGAGCCCGCTCAATAAGTGGACATTTTGACCGAGCGGCGCATTCAAACGGCGGCCAAGCGCGACATTTTGACCTTTCCGCGATGCGGCGAAAATTCGTAACTATCTGAAACATAATAATAATTTATTGACGTACAAGAGGGTGCGACATACCGTCATGCAATCGTCTGATGACGACGGCACCACGACGGGATCCTGCGCCAGAGGAGAGCGCCAGGTCCCTGGCACCAAGCAGGGGCAAGCATTCAACGTCACTCCTTGGCGAGGGCTTCCGTCGAACGGACGAGTGAATCCGGGAAACCGGTTCTGGCGTGTCTGAAGGTGTGCTGCTTGCGGTGAAAGCCGCAGCGCACGGCCAAAGGGCGCATAACCTGGGAGGAAGCTGAATGAAGCAAAATCGCTATAAGAACTGGCTTACGGCCGCAGCCATGGCCACGGGCCTTGTTGCAGCGGACATGGCTGTGGCGCAGGAAACACAATATTTCCCCATCGCCTCCAGCCGCGTGGGCCCCTACTCCGCCATGGGCACCGGATACTACGGTGCGCAGATCGACTACCTCAACTACGTCAACATGAATGGCGGCGTGAACGGGGTGATGTTGACGTGGCAGGAATGCGAGACCGAGTACAACGCCGTGAAGACGGTGGAATGCTACCAGCGTTTGCTCGAAAAGGACGGTCAGCGCATCGTGGTGTTTGACACGCTGGGCACGCCCGGCGCCTACGCGGTGATCAACCGGATGGCCGAGGACGAGGTGGTTCTGGCGCAGTACGGTTACGGCCGGACAGACGCGGCAGACGGCACGGTTTGGCCGTGGGTGTTCAACGCGGCGGGTCACTACTGGTCACAGATGGCTGTGAAGCTGAAATTCATGGCGGAACAGGAAGGCGGCATCGAAAACATGAAGGGCAAGAAGATCGTGCACATGCACATCGACAGCGCCTATGGCCGCGAGCCCCTTCCTGCGATGCGCGCGATCCTTGCCGATTGGGGCGCGGAACTGGTGGAAATATCCATTCCGCCGCCCGGTCTGGAACAGCAGTCCCAGTGGTTGCAGGTGCGCAAAGAACGTCCTGATTGGGTCACATTCTGGGGCGCTGGCTCCGGCATGAACTCCACCGGGATGACAAACGCCGCCCGCATCGGGTTCCCGCGTGAAAAGCTGATCTATGTCACCTTCGGCGCTGCGGAAGAGGACATGTTCCCAGCCGGTGATGCCGCGACGGGCACCTATGCCATGGCCAATGCCCTGCCGGGCGATGACTTCCCGCTGGTGCAAGCCATCAAGGAACAGGTCTATGGTTCTGGCAAAGGCAACCTTGCGGAAGAAAACCGTATCGGGACCGTCTACTGGAACCGCGGTCTTGGCGCTGCCGTGACGTATATCGAAGCGCTCCGCGTGGCGCAGGAGATGCACGACAAGGTGGGGCAAGCCGTGACAGGGGCCGAATTCCGCGCAGGGTACGAAAACCTTGTGATGGATGATGCGCGCCTCGAAGAGCTTGGCATCAAAGGCATGATCGCGCCATTTGCGATGTCCTGCGCTGAAAACGCAGGTGCGGGCAAGTTCGCGATGATGCAGTGGGATGGTGAACAGTTCCAGCAGGTCACCGATTGGGAAGAACCTCTGGATCCTGGCTACATTCGTGGGCTGGTCGAAGCCTCTGCGGCGAAATTCGCCGCAGAGAACGGCATCACCCCGCGGGAGTGCCCAGCCTCTTAACCCTTGAAACCAGGTAGGGGACCGGCCTGACCGGTTCGGTCCCCTCCATCCAACGTGCGGCACGCCTTGGCGCCCGCGCACAAGCGAAGTGCAACCAGTTGGCGGACTACAGATGAACGCAACGACCGATAACATCCTAGAGATCGACTCCATCGAGGTGGTGTATGACAGCGTGATTTCCGCGCTCCATGACGTCACCCTTTCTGTCCCACGGGGCAAGATCGTGGCCCTTCTGGGCGGCAACGGCGCGGGCAAAAGCACCACGCTGAAATCCATTTCAACGATGCTGGCCGCCGAACGTGGCAAGGTCACCAAAGGGTCCATCATTTATGACGGCACACAGGTGAAAGGCCAGGATCCAGCGCAGATGGTGGGCCTGGGGCTTGTGCAGGTTCTGGAAGGACGACGGTGTTTCGGACACCTGACGGTGGAAGAAAACATCATCGCGGGCGCCTATTCACGCAAGCTCAGCAAGGCTGAGATCAATCAGGAACTGGAAAAGATCTATGGCTACTTCAACCGCCTGAAGGAACGCCGCAAAAGTCAGGCGGGCTATACGTCAGGCGGGGAACAACAGATGGTCGCCGTGGCCCGCGCAATGATGGCCAAGCCCAAAATGCTTTTGCTGGACGAACCCTCCATGGGTCTCGCCCCGCAGTTGGTCGAAGAGATCTTCAACATCGTACAGGAGCTGAACTCCAAGGAAAACGTCAGCATTCTTCTGGCGGAGCAAAACACGAACGTGGCGCTACGCAATGCTGACTACGGCTACATTATCGAGACGGGCCACGTGATGCTGCACGGCACCGCCAAGGACCTTCTCAACGATGACAAGGTGAAAGAGCTCTACCTCGGGATTTCCAAGGAAGGGCGCAAAAATTTCCGCGATGTGCTGCGTGAGGAAAGTGCTTCCCACGCCGGCATTCACCACTGACGCGGGCAAAGGGGAAAACAACAATGTTGGATGATACGAGATCATTCCCAATCGGCGAACCGATCCTTGAGGTGAACAACATCTCACTCAGTTTCGGCGGCGTCAAAGCGATCACGGACACGTCTTTCAAAGTGCTGCAACATGAGATCAAGGCGATCATAGGGCCGAATGGCGCGGGGAAATCCTCACTCTTGAACTGCATCAATGGCATCTACAAACCGCAGGAAGGGTCCATCGCGTTCAAGGGACGCAGGCTGGAAAACATAACGCCCAAGAGCATCGCGGAGGAAGGGATTTCCCGCACCTTCCAGAACCTCGCGCTCTTCAAGCGGATGTCGGTGCTGGACAATATTCTGGTGGGGCGGAAGCTGCATATGCACGCCAACTTCCTGTCGGTCGCCTTCCAAACGCCGTCTGCGCGGGCCGAGGAAAAGGCCAATCTGCAACGCTGCGAAGAGATCGTCGAGTTCCTTGAAGTGCAGGACATCATGCACACGCCGGTGGGCAAGCTACCTTACGGTTTGCAGAAGAAGGTGGAACTGGGCCGCGCGCTCGCTACCGAGGCGGAGGTGCTGCTTCTCGATGAGCCCATGGCGGGCATGAATGTCGAAGAAAAGCGCGAAATGTGCCGGTTCATCCTGAAGGTGAATGATGAACTGGGCACCACCATGGTCCTCATTGAACACGATATGGGCGTGGTGATGGATATCTCGGACAACGTGGTGGTGCTGGACTACGGCAAGATCATCGGCGACGGCCCACCCGACGAAGTTCGCAACAATCAAGACGTAATCGACGCCTATCTGGGGGTGGCTCATGACTGAGTTTCTGTTTTTCCTTGAGGTTGTGCTGGCCGGTCTTCTGGCGGGCACGATGTATTCACTGGTCGCTTTGGGCTTCGTGCTGATCTACAAAGCCTCGGCCACGTTCAACTTCGCCCAGGGCGCGATGGTGTTCTTCGCCGTGCTGTCTTTCGTGGGCTTTATGGAACTTGGTCTGCCCTTCGTGGTGGCCTTCTTCGTCACCATCCTGCTGATGGTTCTGGTGGGCTTTGCGACCCAACGGTTGGTGCTGCAGCCTCTGATGAACGAAAGCGAAGACACCGTTCTGATGGCCACGATTGGCCTCGGCTTCGTGCTTGAGGGGCTGGCTCAAGCGGCCTGGGGCGTGGAAGTGCGCCGTCTGGATCTGGGCATCGGTGACTTCCCGATCCCGTGGATCATCGACAGCACAGGCCTCTTCATCTCGGCACTCGACCTGACCGCTGGTCTTGTGGCGGCTGGGTTGATCATCGGGCTCGCGCTTCTCTTCAAGTACACCAAGATGGGCCTTGGCCTGCGTGCTGTGGCCGACGACCCGGGCGCTGCCAGCTCCATCGGTATTCCGCTGAGTTCGATCATGCTTCTGGTGTGGTCTGCTGCCGGTGTGGTGGCCTTGGTCGCCGGGATGATGTGGGGGGCCCGGGCGGGGGTACAGTTCGCGCTGGTTGACCTCGCACTCAAGGCCCTGCCGGTCTTGATCATCGGGGGGTTCTCATCAATCCCCGGAGCCATTGTTGGCGGCCTCATCATCGGGGCGTCTGAGAAGGTGCTGGAGGTCTATGTCGGGCCGTACTTTGGCGGCGGCATCGAGGTCTGGGCACCTTTCGTTCTGGCCATCTTCTTCCTGCTGTGGCGGCCCGAAGGCCTCTTCGGTGAGAAGATCATTCGGCGCGTGTAAGGAGAGAGATTATGAGATCCCAACCCATTTTCATGAGCTTCAGCCGCGCTGACGTGACCAACTTTGTTATGCTTATGGTGATCGGCCTCGCCGTGATCCCGATGATCGTTCAGACGGATTACTGGTATTCATCGATCCTGATCCCATGGCTGTGCCTGTCCCTGGCAGCCATCGGCCAGCAGATCGTCATGGGTTATGCCGGTCAGCTGGCCCTTGGGGCCGCAGGCTTCATGGCGGCGGGCGCGTTTGCGCTCTTTAATCTTGAACTTCGGGTACCGTGGATGCCCTTCCCGATCAACCTAATGTTCTCAGGTCTGATCGCGGCGGCCTTCGGGATTATCTTTGGTCTGCCTTCGCTGCGCGTGCGCGGCATCTACCTGATGGTCGCCACGCTTGCCTCGCAATTCTTCATCATCTGGATGATCGACAAGTTCGGATGGTTCAAGAACTACGACACCTCGGGCATCATCACAGCACAGGACATCGTCATCTTCGGCAAGGAATTCACCACGCCGTTGGAAATGTACTTCGTTGTCTTGGTTGTGGTGGCTTTCCTCACCATTCTTGCAATCAATATGACCCGAGGAAGCACTGGTCGAAATTGGATGGCCGTGCGCGATATGGATATCGCGGCGGAATCCATGGGCATCTCCCTGCTGAAGACCAAACTCCAGGCCTTCGCGATCTCCGCGTTCTTCTGCGGTGTCGCGGGGGCCCTTTTCGCCTTCACCTATCTGAAGTCGATGGAACCGGTGGCCTTTGACATCAAGCTCAGCTTCCGGATCCTGTTCATGGTGATCCTTGGCGGGCTTGGCACGATCAAGGGAGCCTTTATCGGGGCGGCGTTTATCCTGCTCTTCCCCGTGGTACTGAATACCGTGGGCAATGAATTTTTCCACGGCATGGTGGACGCGACAATCATCTCGTCGATTGAACTTGTGGTGTTCGGGGTGCTGATCATCCTCTTCATGATCTACGAACCGCTCGGCATGGCGAAGATGTGGGAAGGCATCAAGGCGCGTTTCCGAAAGAAGCAGACAGGCGGCGTGACTGGCGCCTCAGCCAAGGAAGCGTGAGGCGATGTCACCGCGCACCATAAAACTGGCTCTTGCCCTGATCATCGGGCTTGGGCTTGGGATGATGGTCGACAAGAACTTCGTCCTCTTCTGATACCGAAACATAGCGCGGGCCCCCAGAGGTCCGCGCCGTCGCTTTGCTCCCCGCCAGCGGCGGTCGGTGCTGTCTACTGAGTTCCAAGTCCAATCCAAAAGCATGGCTTTGGTCATCAGATCGGACCACCGAGGTCAATTTGCCCTTCAAAATCAACCTCAAGCGGTGGAATCGGTTCGCTGAAATGACCAAAAGAAGGGCCGGTCAGAAACGGTAGCCCATGTTTTTCAGGGCATTTCGGCGAAATTTCCAGAGTTAGAAGACAATAAAACCAACAAATTAGGGATTTTTCCGCCTTGTATGCACAGGTTTACATTTACTTTGTCCATAAAACCTTACACTATGAAGTATCGACTTTTGCCGCGCCGAAAGGTCGTGAGGCGGGTTTTCTGTTCGGAATACCGAATGGCAGTCGCGTCTCGTCTTCGAAAACTATGAGGAGATCGGATATGTCCGACGATGATAAGGTGTGGCCGACCGGCTTGACGCTGAAAGAGGCCGAAGAGGTACATAGCTACCTGATCGATGGCACCCGTGTGTTTGGCGCAATCGCGCTTCTAGCACATTTCCTGGTGGCCGCAACAACGCCCTGGCTGGGCTGAAGGGAGGTAAGCCATGAATAACTCAAAAATGTGGTTGGTCGTCTCCCCGACAGTCGGTGTGCCAATTTTCCTTGGTGCCGTTGCCGTGGGTTCCTTTGCAGTCCATGTTGCCGTGCTGAGCAACACGTCCTGGGTGGATGATTTCCTTCAGGGTGTGCCGATGGGTACAGGTGATCAGGCAGCGCTTGAACTGGACAGCAACACGGCCAAAGCGTCCTATGTCGAAGATGGCGTCATCACCGTGACGCTGCCGGATGGCACAGTGACCAAAGCGGTTCTGCAATCGGATGCGATGGCATCCGCTGTGATCCCGGACGCCAACTAAATCGGTTGGCCGAACGAACAGGCCACGGGCTTTGGGGCGCGTGGCGGTTCCTCCGGATTTCCCGGACCGCGCGGACACCCCTGCGCGGTCCGGGACTATAACCCGGACCTTGATGGCAATGCTGGCTTGGACACACCATGAATAACTTCCGCGCGTATTCCCTGCGCAAGTTGGTTTCCATTGCGCCGCGCTATTTGCCCTTCGCAGATGTAGCGACAGACAATGTACCGCTTTCGCGCTTGCTCCGACTCTCCCTGTTTCAGGTGACAGTCGGCATGGCGCTAGTGTTGCTTGTCGGCACGCTCAACCGCGTCATGATCGTCGAATTGGATGTCGCGGCCTCTCTGGTCGCCCTCATGCTTGCGATCCCCCTTCTATTCGCGCCTCTGCGCGCATTCATCGGTTTCAAATCGGACACGCATCGCTCAGCTCTGGGCTGGAGGCGTGTGCCGTATATCTGGAAAGGCACGCTGTATCAGTTTGGTGGCTTTGCCATCATGCCTTTCGCTCTTTTGGTGCTCTCGGGCTATGCCGAAGCTCATGACACGCCGCGTGTCGTGGGCCTGTCGGCAGCCGCGCTTGCCTTTCTTCTGGTGGGTGCGGGCATTCATATTGTCCAGACCGTTGGCCTTGCTTTGGCCACCGATCTGGTGAAAGACGAAGACCACCCCAAGGTCGTGGGGCTTATGTATGTCATGCTTCTATTTGGCATGGTCTTTGCGGCGCTGGTCTATGGCGCACTACTGGCAGACTACACGCCAGGACGGCTCATTCAGGTCATTCAAGGCACTGCGGTCGTGACCGTGGCGCTCAACCTCTTGGCACTGTGGAAACAGGAGTCCCGCGACCGGCAACGCGCGCGGGACATGGAAACGGCTGCACCCAAGGCGTTCAAAACCGAATGGGCCCGCTTCATGGGCCAGCCCGGCGCGCTTCGACTTCTGATCCTGATTGGCCTTGGCACGTTCGGCTTCAGCATGGCCGATGTCTTGCTCGAACCCTATGGCGGACAGGCACTTGGCCTCAGCGTGGCGGAAACCACGAAACTGACGGCCATGCTGGCTGGCGGAACGCTGATTGGATTTGGCATAGCATCCCGCGTGCTGAGCCGGGGTGGTGATCCCGCGCGGTTGTCTATCCTGGCGGCCCTCATTGGTGTGCCGGGATTTGCTGCCGTCATCCTGTCTTCGGCTTTCTGGGGGCCCGCACTCTTTGTGACGGGTGTTTTTGCCACGGGGCTGGGAGCCGGGCTTTTCGGGCATTCCACACTCACATCAACGATCCGCCGCGCGCCCAAAGGGCAGATCGGTCTGTCCCTTGGCGCATGGGGGGCCGTGCAGGCCACATGCGCGGGTCTTGGCGTTGCCATGGCCGGGATCATCAGGGACGTTTTGGTCGGCACCGGAGCATTTCCGGGACTTATGCCGCACACGCCCTACAATTTTGTATTCACGCTAGAGATTGCTTTCCTAGCGTTGGCTGTATTCGTCGCCGTTCCCCTGCTCGCGTCCCGGGCGTCCGGCAAATTTAGCGGAACCGGTGCAGATCCGTCTGGACCAACGACCAACCCAGTGGAGGTATCATGACAACGGTCATCACAAGATATTTTGAGAGCGCCGACCAGGCGGACGCGTTCCGGACCGAACTGATAAAACGCCAGCGCGTACCGGCGAACATCGTGTCGGTTTACAACGAGGCCGGCGGCTTGGCTGAAACTCTTGGAAAGAGCGGTGTGAATGCCAGCGCAGCGGCGGCGTATGAAAAGGCCGTGGCGTCTGGCGGCGTCGTGACGATGGTCAAAGCGGGCTACAAGCCGCTTGGCGTGGCCAAGATCGTGCGCACGGCAGCGGATGAGTTCGGCTCCTCCCCCATGGTGGGTGAGATCGAAGAGGTCTTCGTGCGCAACCCGGCAGTGGCACGGGGGCACAAGATTCTGCCCGGTGGCCCGCTGATGATGACAAAGCCACTTCATGTTCCGACCGGGAACTACCACATGGCCAACTGGCCCATCCCGCTGATTTCGCGTCGACCGGCCAGCGATCTGGATCTGGCGATTTTCCCCAAACATGCGCGCATGGCAGATTTCGGCCTGCCTCTGATCACACGGGGCCGCCCTCAAACCGCCTCTCTGGTTGGGCCGCATCAGCGGATGGCCAACTGGCCCATCGACCTTCTGGTCCCGGGCAACAAATACATGGCCAAGTTCCCCTTTGCGCATCTGGTACCAGGCCACAAGCGCATGGCGTCCTTCCCAATCGGCCTTCTGGTGCCGGGTCACAAGTTCATGGCAAAGTTCCCCTTTGGGCATCTGACCCGGAGGGGCTGGAAGCATATGGCCAACTGGCCCTTCCCGCATCTGATCAATGGCAAGCGGGGCAACAATTCGCTGGTACCGGGTCATCGCTTCATGGCGCGGTTCCCGATTGATCATCTGGTTCCGGGTCACAAACGCATGGCCTCCTTCCCCATCGGCCTTCTGGTACCGGGGCAGCGGTTCATGGCGAAGTTCCCCTTTGCGCATCTGGTGCCAGGACATCGCCGCATGGCCAGCTGGCCCATCGGCCTGCTGGTGCCCGGTCACAAGCGCATGGCGAACATGTTCCTGCCGCTAACGATAAAGCATCGCAAGCAAATGGATTAAGAGTCTTCGAAGACCAAACTACAAAAGGGCCGTCATTCAATGATGGCCCTTTTGTTATGGACCAGAACCTTTTCCGCCCGTCGCGTGATCTGGTCGAGGATCGTGGTCACAGGCAGCGCGTCCCGCTCACTTCCCTCGGTCGACGCCAAGAGCCGCGTCGACATCATCGCTCCATCAGCCCCAAGGGTCAGGGCAGCGGCAAGGGTGCGGGCATCAACAATCCCACCATAGGCCAGAAGGATCATGTCATGGGCGTCTCGCCGGATGAGATCGGCCAATTCGGGCACCAGGTTGAACAGGGTGCGCGGCGCGGGCTGACCCGCGGCGCCCATGCCCCGTGCAACGATCACATGGGCTTCCGCCTCTGCGGCACGCCTGGCGTCATCCATGTCACGCACCTCACAGATCAGGCGTACCCGTGCTGCATGCAGCGTTTTGGCGTGAGGGCGCGGATCGCCGTCTTGCAGGTAGATCGCACGCGGGCGACCTGCCAATGCGGCCTGCAACCGTCCGGGATCCTGGGCCAACGAGCGACATGACAGACCGCAGCCCACTGCGGCCTCACCTGTCTTGGCAAACTCTTCCGCGATCCAGTCCGCGCATTCTGAACCGCAGCCAATCAGGCCCAAACCCCCAGCATCAGCCACAGCGGCGGCCAAGCGGCCAGGGGCCAATCCCGGCTCCGGCGCCAGCGCGATAGCGTGCTTCAAACCGAAGCCGCGAGTGAAGGGCGTGTCGATCATGCACAGGATGTAGCACGGAATTCACGCCCGCCATCCATGCGAAATCGTCAAAATAGCGGAAAATTACTACGTGATGCTACGAATATCTCAAAAATTCCTGCTGATATCGCAAATTTTTCTGGACAGGGGACACATCCCGTCATTCAATTTTGACCAAGTGAATCGACATCCATCGGCCTCAACGGGCCACGCTCGGCGCAGTAAGGGGAGGCCGACATGCCATGTTTACAGACGATGTTGGAACCCTTTTGGGAGGACACCACACCCAAGCGCGGCCTGCCAGCCGGGGCCTATACGGACACGGAATTCTGGGCATCGGAGCGCCAGACCGTGTTCAAAAAAAATTGGGTCTGCATTGGCTTTGTGCATGAACTAAAGAAACGCGGCGATGCGGTGCCCGTGAAGTTTGCGGGCCATCCGCTGCTTGTTGTGCGCAATCGCGAGGGAGACATAAATGTCTTCCACAATGTCTGCCGGCATCGGTGCCTGACACTGCTGGAAGAGCCGCGCAATGTGGGCAGCCTCATTCGCTGTCCTTATCACGCGTGGGTTTATGATCTGGATGGGAACCTCAAAGGCACACCCCATTTTGGTGGGGCCAATGAGCATGTGATGGATGATCTGAGCCGTGAAGAAACCGGCCTGATCCCTGTGCGGACGCATATCTGGAACGACTGGATTTTCGTCAATCTTGACGGTGAGGCGGAGGATTTTGACCTCTATTCCGCGTCAATTCAGGCGCGGCTGGACGGTGTGAATTGGGAAAAGGTTGACTGCATCGGGACACTGGATTTCGGGAAGGTCAATTGCAACTGGAAGTTCATCATGGAGAACTTCATTGAGCCCTATCACGTTCAATTTGTTCATAAATCCACGACGGATCAGCCGCTGGAAGATCACTACACGATCATAGATGGCAATTGCATGGGGAGCGCGGTCGATCTGGATGAGGAGGTCGGCACCTCCGGCAGCCTGGCGGTGAGTTCGCGGTATCTGGCGATGTATCCCAACTTCATTCTGGGCCGGTACTTCCCCGATCAACTGGGCGTTTATCTCAACATACCTACCGGACCTGGCACGATGATGCAGAAACGGGCGCTTTACACGACCGAGGGGCAGGTGCTGTCCGAGGAGGAGGTCGAGGCGCTCAAGAAACTCTGGTGGGATGTCCACAAGGAAGATCATGAAATGGTTGAACGGTTGCAACTGGGGCGGGCCTCGGTCGCGGCACAAAGTGGTGGGCTGCTGTCGCCTGCATGGGAGGACAGCGTGCGCGCGTTCCAAGACAAAGTGGCCCGGGATGTTGTCCGGGTGGAAGGATAAGGAATTAACATGGCTGACAATTCAGGGTTCAGGCTGGCCCATACGATGATCCGGGTGATGGACACGGACAAATCGCTCGACTTTTACTGCGGCATTTTGGGGATGAGCGTGCTGCGGCGGACCGATTACCCTGAGGGCAAGTTCACCAACACGTTCATTGGATACGGCCCGGAAGCGGAATTTCCGGCCATCGAGCTGACCTGCAACTGGGATCAGAAAACGCCGTACGACAAGGGCAACGGCTGGGGGCATCTGTGTATCGAGACACCCGATGTCTACAAAGCCTGCGAAGAACTGGCGGCGGCGGGCGTGACCATCACCCGTCCACCGGGGCCGATGAAAAACGGCACGCGGGTCATCGCGTTTTGTGAGGATCCGGACGGCTACAAGGTCGAACTCAATGAGAGCATTTTGAAACACCTGGCCAAGGAAGGCGTTTGAACCATGGGTGACACACCAAGACTGATGAAATGGGAAATGGTCGAGGAGCGGTACAACGCCATCGGCGAAAAAGACAGCGACACATATATCAAGCCGATGGTCACATCCGCGATGTCGGAGACCATGTGCGGCGGGATCAATGTGCTAAAAAACATTGTCGTGCCATGGGATCTGACCTGCGATGAAATCATCTATGTGCTCGAAGGCAC
>CAYMEC010000006.1:0-57216 GCA_964389425.1 uncultured Roseovarius sp. | reverse complement strand
GTCAAATACGTGATGGCCGCGTGGATTGATCTGCATGGCATTCCAAAGACCAAGCCTGTCCCGATGAGCGATTTCGAACCTCTTTGCCTCGGCAAGGGCCCGCAATTCGCTGTCCATTCGGTGTCGTACGTTCCCGAACTCAGCCCCGCCGACAGTGATCAGGTCGTCGTACCCGATCTGGATGCGGTTTATGTCTGTCCTTGGGATACCTCCATGGCCATGATATTCTCCGATCTCTACTGGGAGGATGCCCCCTATAACGTGTGCCCCCGACAGGCGCTGAAGCGCGCCATCCAAGAGGCATCTGAGGACGGCTACACCGGGTACGCGGGCGTCGAACCGGAATTCATCGTGATGAAATATGATGAGAACGGACAACCGGTGAAAGCGTTCGATGATGACCCGGCGGATGGTATTCGCCCGCGTCGTCAGGCCTTTGGCTATGACGTGGAATATTCGATCGATTCCATGCCCCTGCTGAAGGAGCTTATCGACATTGTCGAAGACCTTGGATGGAACATGCATGATGTGGTGGCGGAAGGGGCCTATTCTCAATTTGAGCTCGATTTCCACTACACTAACATGCTGGAAATGTCGGACCGGCTCGTGTTCCTGCGCACGGTGCTTAAAGAAGTGGCCAAGAAGCACGGCTGTTTTGTCACCTTCATGCCCAAACCGACAATCGGCGATTGGCGCTCAGGGGCGCATATCAACATGTCGATGCAGCATGAAAGTCGCCCCGGTGAGAATATCTTCATGACCAAGGATGGCGATTGGAGCGACGAAAGCCGCTGGGCTGTGGGTGGTCTGATGCAGCATGCAGAGGCCATCACGGCCATCACCTGCTCGACTGTCAATTCCTACAACGGGCTTGTACCGCGCGTGGGCGGATTTGAAGGCGGCACAGTCACCTGGGCTCCCACCAATATCACCTATGGATTCAACAACCGGTCGTGCCAATTCCGCCTGCCGCAAAGCCGGCATTGCATTGAAAATCGGGCCTGTGATCTGACCATGAACGTGTATCTGGCCATGGCGATGCATCTGAGCTGTGCACTGGAAGGCATCCGCAACAAGGTCGACCCGGGCGATCCGACGGATTTCGATCTTTACGAGAAGACTGAGGAAGAACTGGCAGATCTTGGTATCCGCCGCCTGCCTCGCACTCTGTGGCACGCCACGCAGGCACTCAAGGCCAGCGACATGGCAGGCAAGGTGATGGGCGAGGTGATGCGCAATTCCTATGTTGAATACAAGAACGACGAATGGGAAAGGTACCACCAAGCCGTCACCGATTGGGAGGTGAAGGAATATCTGAGGCTGTACTGAGGAGAATGCCCCATGACCCTGCCCCTCAGAGGTGACCCGCATAAAAACGGGCGCGCGCGTGGCACTGTGTCCGTTGATGATAGCCTGAATGTGGAGATCATCCGCATGCTGGAGACGGATGGTCGTATGCCTTTTTCCGAGATCGCCCAGCAACTTGGCGTTTCGGAAGGCACAGTGCGCAATCGCGTCAACGGGCTCAGGGAGGCGGGCCTGTTGCAGATCGTGGCCATCGCCGATCCGTCCGCCACGGACTACAAGGCCGACGCGATGATCTGCCTGAAGGTTGCCGCAGGTGTAACGCCGCAATCCGTGGCAGAGCGTTTAGCGGCGCTGGACGCGGTGGTCTACATCCTGTGGGTCACAGGGCGATTTGACTTGATGGTGGAAGTTGTCTGTGACGAAAGCAGTGAGGTGACGGAGTTCCTTAACACGCATATTCACGGCTCAACGGACGTGGCCCATTCCGAGGTAATGCTGGGCCTCAAGAATTTCAAAAACCAGTTTTTGCTCAAGCGACATTGGCAAGGCGACGCCTGACGGGCGTTGCGCAACGCACGACGTCTTTAGGCCTTAGAGACGAGCGCCGTGGATAGCTGGCGGAATTGACGGCGGCACTCGTCGAATGCGGATGAATGCCATAGCAACCGAACCCAAAAGACAGAGTCTGGCCAGCACCTCGTTTCACAACTTTAACGTGGGTTGATATTGATATCTCACCCTAAAAGTAGTTCTGTATTGAAGCAAACACGCGCAGGTTTTCCGTATGGATGACGGCTACACACCTATGCGTCCGCTGGGCGCTGTCGACAAAAGTTTTTACCTGATTGGCGTCGGTGCTTCTGCCGGTGGCCTTGGTGCGATCAAGCAATTGATCAGTCAGGTTCCGCCAGATTTTTCCCATTCCCTGGTGATCGTTCAGCACATTTCGCCGGACTATAAATCCCTGATGTCGGAAATCCTGGGGCGCGAAACGTCATTGTCCGTCGTCGAGGTTGAAGATGATATGCCGGTGGATCCGGGCCATATTTACTTGATCCCGCCCCGGTCCAATCTGGTCATCCAAGGCACAGAAGGTGACAGCAGCGCCGAGCTTCATCCCGATCCCGACAAGGGGGAGAGGTCAGGCTTACGCTTTTCCCTTGTCGACCCGACGCCGCGACCCGCTTTGAACCTGCCCATCGACGTGTTCCTGAATTCCTTGTCCGAGGCCGTGGGAGACCGGGCCATTGCAGTGGTGCTGTCCGGCAGCGGTTCGGACGGAAGCCGGGGCTTGCGATCCATCAAGGATCGCGAAGGCTTTGTGCTGGTGCAGGATCCAGACACAGCCGCATTTGAGGGCATGCCCCAATCGGCCATTTCCACCGGGATCGTCGACATGGTGCTCGCACCCGATGCGATGATCGGGGAAATCTGGCGCTACATCGAAATGCGGGAACGCGGCATCGACAGCGTGGAGCGGGTGTTCAACGATGTGGGGCAGGAATTCCACGATTTGTTGAAGCTGGTCAGCGAAAAGACCGACATTGATTTCAGCCTCTACAAATCTCCCACGCTGAAACGCCGCGTGGCGCGGCGCATGGCGCTCAAGGGTCAGGAATCGCTGCACGACTATCTGGAGCTTCTGAAGAAAGACAGCGCGGAACTGAATATACTGCATCGCGAATTTCTGGTGGGCGTCACGAACTTCTTCCGCGACCGCCCGGTCTGGGATGCGCTGGAAGACATTGCCCTGCCAGAGCTTTTCAAACGCGATGCCGATGCGGGGCCCGTGCGCGTCTGGTCGGTGGGCTGTTCCACGGGAGAAGAGGCCTATACCCTTGCAATGCTTTTGCAGAAGTTTTGCACTGACAATGATATCGACCGGGATTTCCGGGTCTTTGCAACCGATGTAAACGAAAATGCCATCGCGGCGGCCAAGCAGGGTGTCTATCCCGACAGCGTGCGCGACGAAATTCCGCCCACGATTATTGAGCGAGGGTACATCACGTTCCAGTCGGGCACTTTCAAAGTGTCCCGCCCGCTGCGCAACAAGGTGTTTTTCTCAGCCCATAATGTCATCGACGATGCACCCTATACCCGCACCGATCTGATCGTTTGCCGCAACCTTCTGATCTATCTCAGCCCTGATGTGCAGGCCAAGGTGATGGCGCATTTCGCCTATTCGCTGCGCAAGGGGGGCTTCCTTCTGATGGGAGCCGCCGAAGGACCGGGGCAGCATGGCGGGTATTTTGAGGCTGTCGCTCACAAACCCCGCATCTACCGCAACACCCGGTTGCTGGATGCCTCACAGCGACGGGGCAATCTGTCGTCTGAATTCCCGGTGGCGGACCGGATGTTGCCGCGCAACCGACGCCTCGGTGCACGCCGTCACAGTCCATCCACAGACATGGCAGATATGTTGCAGGACACGCTGCTGGAGATCGAAACCTGCGTCTGCGTGGTAGATGACCAGTACAAGGTTCTGCGCACATTCGGCGACCACAACCTATATCTGCACATGCCGAAAGACGGATTTTCGGCCAATGTGATTGAGCTTGTCGAAGACAATCTGCGCAGTGCCGTAGTCCTCGTTCTGCGCCGGGCGGAGACGGAGGACAAATCCGGAAAACGCGGTATCCGCATCGTTGATGGGCCGCAGATCGTAACCATAAGCGTGACCTGCCGAAGAACGTCTTGGGAAGCACAGTCAGTCGCCTATGTCCTTACGTTCAGACGCGAGGTGGAACAGGTTCTCGAAGGGGATGACAGCCCGTCTGACGGCAAAGAACAATTCGACTCGCCCACCGCCGCCTACGTTCAGCATTTGGAGAGCGAGGTGCAATCACTGCAAGACATGCTGAGCGCCACAGCGCAGGATTTGGGGGCCTCTAACGAGGAACTGCAAACCACGAACGAGGAGCTTATCGCCTCGAACGAAGAGCTTCAGGCCAACAACGAAGAAACCCAGTCCATCAATGAAGAGCTGCACACGCTCAATGCTGAGAACGCAGACAAGATTGCAGAATTGGAAGCCGCGACCGCCGATATATCCAACCTGTTGGCCACCGCCGATCTGGGGGTTCTTGTGCTGGATGAATCTTTCCACATTCGTCAGTTCAGCACGGGCCTTTCAACCCACGTCAAACTGGAATCCACCGACATTGGGCGTCCCATTGCCAATTTTTCATTGGCCCTTGAACCTGATGCCACCATCCAATTGATGGATGATGCGCGACAGGCACGTGATAATGGCAAGGAAACCGCGCGTGAAATGCGTGCCAATGACGGCGGCTGGGCCTTTGTGCGGGTGCGGCCCTATCGCACGGTTCACGGTGAAAGCCGCGGTGTTGTGATTGCCATTCAGGACATCACGCAGATCAAACTGCTGGAACAGGAAGTGCGCAATCAGCGCGATCGTCTGGAGGGCCTTCTTGAAAGCGAAGCCGCCGGGTATTGGGATTGGAACATCCCGGCCCATACGGAATTCATGAGCCCGCGCTTCAAATCCATGTTCGGCTATCAGGAGCATGAGATCGAAGACACGCCCGACGCATGGCAAACCATGATGCATGAAGAGGATCTTCCCGGCGTCATGGAGCAGTTCAAAGCCCATGTAGAG
The DNA here is from genome assembly GCA_964389425.1 of uncultured Roseovarius sp. Lineage (GTDB taxonomy): Bacteria > Pseudomonadota > Alphaproteobacteria > Rhodobacterales > Rhodobacteraceae > Roseovarius. The sequence goes on along the minus strand of CAYMEC010000006.1, from coordinate 52,289 downwards.
TCGAAGGGACAGGTGCCCTACGACAATGAAGTGCGCTATTGGCACAAGGACGGAACCATGGTCTGGGTACTTTGCCGGGGCCGGGTTGTAGAATGGGACAAAAACGGTGATCCGGTGCGCATGATGGGTGTTCATGTGGACATAACCGGATTGAAGGCGCGCGAGGCCGAAATTCAATCCCGCGCCAATGAGCTACGTCGCTTTGCCTTCATTGCCGCCCATGATCTGGTGCAGCCCGTCAACACGATTGAAAACGCGTTGATGATCCTGACGGAGGACTTGCCTGAAACCAACGACCCTGATCAGCAAATGGCGCTGGATTACCTCAAATCCGCGACCGGCCGAATGCGCGCGCGTATCGGCGGGATTTTGGATTACGCCCGCATGCAGGACGAAACACTCGCCTTTGAACCGGTAGACCTGACGAAAACGGTAAAGGACACCACCCGGGATCTGGAAATGCAGATCAAGGAAAGCGAGGCAGAGATCACAGTGGGTGATCTGCCGACGGCAAGCGGCGCGCCGGGCCTCTTGTTGCAGGTCACTCAGAACCTTATGAGCAACGCGATCAAATACCGCGCCTCGGATCGGCCCTGCCGCATTGAGGTTGCACAGGCGACGGCACCTGATGGGATGGTGGCTTTCGTGGTGAAGGACAACGGGATCGGCATCGCACAGGAACACCGTGACCGGGTGTTTGACCTTTTCGCGCGGCTTCATACGGATCAGGAGTATTCCGGGAACGGGATCGGATTGTCACTGTGTGAACGGATCGTATCCCAGCATGGTGGGTCAATCTCCGTCAGCGATGGCATTGATGGCGGCTCTGCGTTCACCGTCATTTTGAAGGAAGGATAACGCGCCATGCGCCAAGCCGTGATCATCGACGACATGGATGCCGACAGGTTCTTCCTTCGCCGTCAGATCCGCAAGGCTTTGCCGGACTGCGAGATCAAGGAATTCGCCTACGCAACGGACGCGATGATTTACCTCAAGACACCTGCGCGGGATACGATCGATGTGATTTTTGTCGATATCAACATGCCCCGCATGGACGGGTTCGCCTTTGCCGACGCGTTTCACAGCCTGTATGCGGAAATCAAAGGCTCGACCCGCCTTTTTATCGTTTCAAGCTCCATCAACCCGGATGATGAGGAAGTGGCCGCCAATCATCCAGCGATTTCGGGTTTTATCCTGAAACCCACATCGGCGGAGGTCTTGAACGACATCGCCGCGCGGGCCTGACAGTGATCGCGAAGCGACGGTCGGACGACCAGCGACGGTCAGACAGCCAGGTTCAGATTCGCATCTCCGCCAGCACCTCTGCCGCTTCCGGGATTGGGTAGTGGTGGTTGCCGATAAACAGACCGTTCTGGTCAATGTATTCCGCGTTGGGTAGATCCTGGTGGATCATGTGCGGGATATGCTGCATCACGGGGTTCTTGGTGAAATTCCCGGCCACAACAGGCCGACATTCAAATCCCAGCTCGCCCAGTTTGGTTACCAGATCCTTGCGCGAAATCCCCACGTCCGGGCGCAAAAGCAATGAGAACCCGAACCAACTGCTCTTCCCGATTTCTTCTTGCAGGGTGAAAAGCGGATGGTTCGAAAGGCGTTCCACGAAAATGCGCGCATTCTCTCGCCGCCCTTTGATAAGGTCGGGCAGTTTCTTCAACTGTTCCTGACCCAGCGCGCCTGACATCTCCAACGGTCGCAGGTTGTAGCCTGGCAGCACGAAGTTGAAACTTTCCTCGAAGGGGTCATCGCTCTTGGTGCCAGTCACGTGGTTTTCGCGTGGCAGATTCCGCGTCCAGCCATGCGCCCGCATCGACAGCATGACGTGGTAAAGCTCTTCATCATCAGTCGTAATCACACCGCCTTCCATCGTGGAAATGTGGTGCGAAAAAAAGCTGGAAAAGCTGCCCACATGGGCAAAGGTGCCAGTGTGCTTGCCACCAAATGTGGCACCCATGCTTTCGCAATTGTCTTCAAGCAGCACGATCTTGCGGTCGCCGATGATGGCCTTAATTCGATCGAAATCATTGGGGTTACCCAGCAGGTTGACGATCATAATCGCACGGGTCTGGTCGGTAACAGCGACCTCCAGCGCATCCAGGTCGTAATTGAGCGTCGCGCGGTCGATATCGACGAATTTCTGCACCAGTCCGTATTGTGCCAGCGGGTAATAGGTGGTGGACCAGCTAACGGCGGGCACGATCACCTCATCGCCGGGTTTCAGGCGCAGGTCCTCGTTTTGAGTGTAGAACAGAGCGCCGGTCATCAGCAGGTTCGCCGACGAGCCGGAGTTGACCATCACCGCGTGTTTTGCGCCGAAGAACTGAGCGAAGTGTTCTTCAAAGGTCCGCACTTCTGCGCCCATGGAGAACATGTCGGATTTGATCACCCGTTGCAGCGCGTCATGTTCGGCTTGATCCCAGGAAGATGTGGCGAGAGGAAAACGCGCGCTCATGTGGTGGCCTCCAGATAGTGGCGATAGGTGTGTCTGATCCCGTCTTCGAGCGAGGTCTTCGGCTGCCAACCCCATGCCGTCTGGCGCGAGGTGTCGCATAGTTTCTGCGCCATGCCCACGGGTTTGGCCAGGTCGTGGGTGAATGTGCCATTCCAACCAATCACGCGAGCAACGGTTACGTAGTAGTCATTGATCGTGTGGTCCTGACCCACGCCGACATTCATCAGATCGGGCGTGGCGTCCAGATTGTTTGCCGCGCGGAAGACGGCATCGGCCAGATCGGCGGAATACATGAATTCCCGCCGTGCGGTGCCGTCGCCCCATATCTCGACCGTGTCCTCACCCGCTTGCATGGCCTCATGGACCTTGTGGATGATGGCAGGCAGAAGGTGCGAAGTCTTTGGGTCAAATTTGTCGTATGCACCAAAAAGATTGCATGGGATCAATGTTTTATAGAGAAAACTATCATCCTCTCGCCGGATGTATTCGCACAGGCGCAGTGCGAAGATCTTGGCGATTGCGTAGCCTTCATTGGTGGGCTCCAGTTCTCCGGTCAGCATCATCTCTTCTCGCAGCGGATTCGGCGCCGCGCGCGGATAGATGCAGGTGGAACCCAGATTTATGAGACGCTTCACCCCGGCCGCTTTCGCGCCCATGATCACGTTGCGTCCGATCATCACATTCTGGTCCAGAAAGGCCACCGGCTCTGCCATGTTGGCGCGGATGCCGCCTACCTTGCCAGCGGAATGAACGACCAGATCAGGTGCGTGGTGCAAGATGTATCGCTCCACCGCCGCCGCATCCATCAGGTCCAATTCACGGCTGGACGGTGCAAGAATGGTCCAGTCGCTGGCGCGCGAATGATCCTGAATATTCCGGCCCACCATCCCGGAGCCGCCTGTCAAAAACAACTTACCTATCATGGTTCAGTCGTCGCGCGCGATGGGCGCGTCATAGCCGTGATCGACCAGAAGCCGCGCCCGTTTGGCGGCCTTCAGATCATGTGCCACCATCTCCGCGCACATCTCTTGCACCGTAATCTCTGGCACCCAACCCAGCTTCGCCTTGGCCTTGGCCGGGTCACCCAGAAGCGTTTCCACTTCAGCGGGGCGGAAGTAACGGGGGTCGATGCGCATCACTATGTCACCCACCTTGAGCGCGGGAGCATTATCGCCGACAATCGCCTCAACGAGAGCAACCTCGTCAATGCCGTCGCCTTCAAACCGCAGGGTGACGCCAAGCTCAGCGGCGGACCATGCGATGAACTCCCGAACGCTGTACTGCATGCCGGTTGCGATCACGAAGTCTTCCGGCGCGTCCTGTTGCAGCATCATCCACTGCATCCGCACGTAATCCTTAGCATGCCCCCAATCGCGCAGACTGTCGATATTGCCCATATAAAGACAATCCTCCAGACCCTGCGCGATGTTCGACAGGCCGCGGGTGATCTTGCGGGTCACAAAGGTTTCCCCTCGACGCGGGCTTTCGTGGTTAAAGAGTATCCCGTTGCAGGCGAACATGTCATAGGCTTCGCGATAGTTCACGCAGATCCAATAGGCGTACATCTTGGCCACGGCATAGGGAGAGCGGGGATGGAAAGGCGTTGTTTCTGTCTGAGGCGTCTCCTGCACAAGACCGTAAAGCTCCGACGTGGATGCCTGATAGAACCGCGTCCTCTTTTCCAGTCCAAGAAACCGGATCGCCTCTAGCAGGCGCAGAGTGCCCATGGCATCCACGTCCGCCGTGTATTCCGGGCTTTCGAAACTCACCGCCACATGGGATTGCGCACCAAGGTTATAGACTTCATCGGGCTCCACCTCCCGTATGATCCGCGTCAGGTTGGAGCTGTCCGTCAGATCACCGTAGTGGAGGCGCAGTTTAGGATTGTTCGCATGTGGGTCTTCAAAGATGTGGTCAATCCGGGCTGTGTTGAACAACGACGCCCGGCGTTTGATCCCGTGCACCTCGTAGCCCTTTTCCAACAAAAACTCCGCCAGGTAGGAACCATCCTGCCCGGTGATGCCTGTGATCAGTGCTTTTTTCATGTCGTCTCCTGCTGGCGCACGGTGCTGGGAGAGCAATAAGGCGACAGGCCACGCGGCTCAATGTCCAAAATTCAACATGACCGACCAGGCGGAATGAAGATCCATCGGGTTTTAAACCCATTCTCGTTGCATGAACGCTTGCCACGACGCCTGCGTATGTGTGGAGTCACGTTTGGTTACATCGGATGCTCAAGTCGATCGACGTGCTTTCGGCGAAATGAATTCTAGGCCATTTTGGGCGCGCATGATGACTCGCATGCGTATTTCCAGCTACGTCCGTTCTGGTGAAGGTGAAAAACATGGAACAGGAGGCTTTTCCTGTGCTACTCTCTCCTTTAGGGTGATTTGGAGTTTTTGAATTCTACCTCAAATCGCCCCAAGACGCGCCAGAACTGAGAAAAGATAATGAAGAAAAACATTGGGATCTGTCTTAATCAAACCACCCGCCGCGGATAACGTGAATGGCGTGCCTTCCCGAGGCAATCACAATCGGGAAAACGGACTCGCGTTATTCACCAATTCGCCCCCCCTCAATCCGGAGCGACATCAAGGGCGTGCTTCACTGCGGGCCTCTTCATTCTGGGCCAAGCACATGCAGAAAATGGTCTCGCTCGGCATACATGATCGCCGTTGGATCCTGTTTGCACTGGACGACATAGCGACCTTTTGCGCGTCAAATCGCATGAAACTGTCGTCTGATGTGATCGAGTTCGCCATTCGAGACTTGGAGGAAACGGTCTTGGCCAACAAGTAAGCCGTGCTGGGCGCCAGACCCTTTGATCGGGGCTGTTTCTTTCACGCACACCGGCAAAGGTCGTGCCGCAACTACAGCCGTTCGGTCTCTTTAGTGTCCGCTTGCGGCGATACCGCCTCTGCCGCTTCCAGAGCCCCTTCGATGTAACCGCCATAGCTTTGCGCGACCTCGGTACCCGCGAATAGCACGCGGCCATCCCATAGGTTTTTCAGCGCAGGCGGCATGCCATAGGCGGGATGACTGTAATGTGGGTCAGCATCCGCCGGCGTTGCCGTCATGGGATCAAAAGCCCAGTCTTTCAGGAAAAGCGCCATGGGAAAGGCGGCATTTGCACCGAAGAGGCGCATCAACTGGGCTTTTATCGCGTTACGCAACGCTTGCTCATCGCTGCGGGCTCCAGCAGGCACCCCAATGAACCCAAAGAGCGCATATGGGCCACCCTCCGCCGGGGATGCATCATGAATTTCTACCATGGGACCGCGTCGGCTCATGGCATCACCGGACAGACCAGCCTCGCGCCAAAACGGCGTATCATAGACCGCAACAGTCTTGGCTTGCCCAGCCATCCATGTGGGGACATGCGCCATCGCCTGCGCGGTCGCTGCGGGCAACGCGGGGCTGAAATCCAATCCTGCCGCAATACGAGGCGGCAAGGCCAGAACAACGCGGTCAGCCTCAACTACACGGCCATCCAGCAAGGTCGCACGGCACGCCTCGCCCATCCGCTCAAGGCCAGCGACCTGCGCATTCAATTGCTTGCAAGTGTCTGGCAAACGGGCCGCCAATGCATTTGTGAGCCCGGAAAGCCCGCCCTTCAGCCGCCAGGACCCAGCCATGGATGCAACCCCGTACCCCCGCTGGACGCAGCCCTTTTCATCCTCGACCGTCAATTCTCCGGTGGCATGCTGGGCAAACTTTGAAAGCCCCAAGCGCGCGACCAACGCCTCAATGCGGGGCTGACCTGGCCAAAACCAGGCGGGACCCATATCAAAGTAAGCATCGCCCACATGTTCTGTCATGATGCGCCCGCCAAATCGGTCTCGTGCTTCGAGCAATTGATAATCCTGACCCTGCCGTTCCAAGTTTTCGGCCAAGGCAAGGCCGGACAGGCCGCCGCCGACAATCAGCGTTTTCATGATCTGGACCCCTTCGGACACGGATCACAGATCAAGTTCTTGGGTCCGCATGTATTGGGCTTGAGGGGCAATATGACAACAGGGATCGGCCAGGACCGGGAACTGCGATGATCGCGCAAGGAGCTACTGCCATCATGACACAACCGGCGCCCTCGCTTGGGCCAAATGCCCCGTCTTCATCCAGATTTTGGCGCCGTCTTCTGCTGCCCTTGCCTGAAGGATGTATCCCTCGGGCAAGCGCAGCCAACCGCCGGTCTTCAAAGTATCGCCGCCCTCGACAACGCTGCCCGCTAGGACCAAGAGTTCTATACCGCCTGCATCGTCGATGGCCAACGTCGCGCCAGGATCCAGTTCGCGATACGTCACGGTTTCCCATGCGTCCTTGTGCAACTCCGCGGTGGCCACACCCGCCACAGGCGCGGCCAGTTCATCTGCCATGGTTTTGCGGAATTGGGTGCGATCTTCCATGTCGAACTGCCAAAGTTTCACGAAAATCGTACAGCCTTGATCAGACCCAGGCGTATGGGCGGTAGTGGGCGGATTGCGCACATATGTGCCTTTTGGAAAATCGCCATGTTCGTCCTGAAACACCCCGTCCAGAACGATGAACTCTTCGCCACCGGTATGGGTATGTTCCGAAAAATGGCTACCGGGCGCAAAGCGCACGATCGTCGTAGCACGCGCAAACTCATCCCCGAGTCTGTCCAACATGCGGCGATGGACCCCCGGCATCGGTGACGCCGCCCAGTCAAGTTCATTGGAGTGCACGACGACACGCGCCTCGAAATCTGCATTCAGTTCCATCGTGTTTCCTATCGCTTCCGACATTGGAGCCGCATCGCAACCGCAACTCAAGGTGCAAATGGCCAAAATGATTCCGCTGCAAAACTATCTATCTATAGATAGTTTTCTGTCAACCGGAACCCCAAATGAAAATTGCACAGACGGCCCGCAAGGCAGAAAAACAGACGATTGATTTCCGGCTGCCCGATATGCTCCGGAACAGGGCATTGGACGAATTGCCCGGCGCATTCAATTCGACTAGGCCGCACATTTATATCGGTGTCCGACACTCACAAGGCGCGCATGGCGAGCGTTTCAGGAAAACATCAGGCACGGGGGCCGCACATCGCAGTCTTTGGCACAGGTTTCCGCAACGCCGAAGGCCGCGCCGGTATTGTTAAAGCCGATGGCGACCTCAAGATCACACCCTTCATCAGATCATTCCATACCATCCAGCCTTAATCTGAATCAGCACACGTACTGTCGGCATCCAGCCCGTCATGGCAGGTGAATCCAGCGCCAAGCGCGTCGAGGATCGGGACGATTATGCCGGCACCGAACGATCTTGATTCCGCGTCGACAACGACGCGGGTCTGGACTTGGCCCGCGCGACCACGCCTTTGACATTCCGGGTGCTATTCCAAATCCCGATCGCGTCTTTTTTGGCATGCCACTTCAAACAGAAGGCGTCAGGAAAATCTTGGGAAAATCCTGCCCGTGCGGGCCATGTAGTCGCGGTATTCTGACCCGAACTCGTCCAGCATCATCTTTTCTTCCTTGGACACCCTGAGGCAGTAGAGAGCGCTGAAAGCGACAAACATCATCCCACCCGCGATCCAGTTGTGGATCAGCAAAGGCTGCGCAATCGCGATCAGCCAAAGAGCAGCGTACATGGGATGGCGCACGCGCTTGTAGATGCCATTCACGACCAGAGTATGGCGTTCGCGCATTTCCAATGATGGGCTCCAGTTCCGCCCGAGGTCGGCATGTGACTTCCAGAACAGGTACGCATAGGGCGGCAACAGAAGGGCACCAATCAGCGTCGCAACGAAGGGCAAGCTGTAATTGGCAAAGGCCAGAATATCCCAAGAGGTTCCTTTCGTGACCACATAGATCACTGGCAGCACCCACATGGCCAAAACCATACCGCCCATTAACGCACGCTCTTGCAAGGTCTTGTGGTCTACCGTCACGACGTTGCCCTGATTTCTGAGGCTGAAAGGCAACCGAACGAAAACCGTGGTGTATGGAAAGCCAATCCAAACGATTTCAGACCAGGTCAGGGCATCAAGATTCCAGAGGATAAGACCCGACACAATGAAAAGCCTGACCAGTGTCGGCAAATAGCTAAGGATCGAGAGGGCCGAGTTTTGCCCATTGGTTTCCATGCCGGCTGATCCCCATTACCATCGCATTTCTTGTTGCAGGGTGCGCCAGCGGTGCTTCGCATCCTTCTGCGCGTTTTGCAGGCCACTTGTAGCAGGAGCGAGCTCTTCATCAATAGCAGCAAACGGCGGTTCGAATTCGCCCGAAAACACCGGCGCGCGCCCAAACAACTCAGGTTGCACATGGCGCGCGGGTGATTTTCGCACTAAGAATCAACAGACGCAGCATGCAATTGGACCTTAGAGGAACTCAAGTGCCGTCAATTCCTTCGCTAGGCACGACGCGCCTTTTGCCAGTCACGCTTTACCAGGCGGATATGCTGGAATTTTCGGTGAATCCCGAAACCACGGACGCCTACCACCTGTTCTTTACCTTGCAGTGGGGCATTCGGGTCAAACCCTCAGTCAGTCGCAGGCAGTTGAAACGCGCGTTCAACCAGCTTGTAAAGCGACACGATTCCCTTCGACTGCGTTTCCACCATGGCGCCGAGGGTTGGGGGGCCGAAATTCTGGACGATCATCCAACCGGGTTGCAGGAAACAGATCTGACGCAGGCCACGAAGGAAGATCAGGATCTGTTCATAGAGAGCCTTGGGCAATCACCGATCAAGGCGCATGAGGGGCCATGCTTCCAAATGCATCTGATCGACTGTGGCACCGAAGGCCACGCGATCATCCTGAGCGCGCATCATGTGATCATTGATGGCTATGGCCTGGTCATTCTTGTGGAAGACTTTCTCAAGATGATGTTCCACATGCCGCTGACAGGACGGGGCATATCCCATGCTGAATTCGCGCAGGACATACAACGCCGGACGCAGCACCGACGCGATGAAAAAGACGCGTACTGGACGAAACGGCTGTCGCCACTTCCTCCTGATCCAATCATCGGGCGGAAGGCCAAGGGGTTGCCTGCCTTCACGCCCCCGATGATGCGAACGTCCATCCGGCTGGACGGGATTTTGACGCCTGACATCATGACAGGCATCAAACGAGAGCAAACCTCCTCCGAAGCAAGCGTTTTCCCACTGCTCTATGCCGCTTTTGCAGACGCCCTGTGCGAGATGAGCCAGCAGGACGACATTCTGATTTGCAGTTGGGCCGGACGTCAGGAGGCGCATTTGCGTGAATTCGTTGGGTGTGACACGCGGATGATGCAACAAGTCTATCGGCGCGTTGATCGGCCCTTGCAACAAAAGGCAGCTCAGATTTCGCAGTCTTTCTTTGATGCGATTGAACATTTGCCAAGCCAGTTTTTTGCTCAAAACAGCCCATTTGTGGCGGATCTTGAAGCACAGGATCGCACGTTGTGGCGGTTTCAGTTCCACAACGGAACGCCCTCCGCGCGACTGTCGAAATCCCCATTCAGCAAAGTGTTGCTGGCCGGAATGACAGACGGGTTTTCTTTTGGGCCGTTGAAGATTGAAAAGCTGACCTTCCCGCGCGCGTGTGACACCCGATTCGAACTCACGGTGCTTTTGAACCAAACCGGCGAAGGTCAAAACGCCACCATGATCGCAGACAGCAGGGCGTTTGAACCGTCAGAGCTTGAATGGCTTCAGGAAAAAACGCGTGAGAACCTGCGATTCAGCTTGCTGAGTTAGCCTGTTTTTCAGGCCTTGAAGCCCAGATTCAACCTGAAGCAGAGCCCGCCGCGCCAAAACTCTCGAAAAACTTCTGTTTTTTTGGATTTCGCAAAGAATGGGCCCTTATAGAGTAGCAACTAAGTCACAGAACGGCCTTTAATCCGGGGTCTCGCTGATTGTGGATTTAAATTCCCGGAGTTTTGGACGATCAAGTATTTAATGAAGGGTTAACTTCGCCCCACGGGCAATTACTGGGGAAAGTTGACGGGGCTGCCTTAGAGGAACCAAATTATGAAGAACAAAATTACAATGCTCACAATGGCGGGAATGTTGGCACTGCCAGCGACCGCACAGGCACAGGAATACCTGTCGTTTTCCGGAACCGCCACGCTCGGTTACGGCTTCGGCGACGTCAGCAACATTGGCGGCACAAGCGGCGACTTGGACGCATGGTCGCTCGACGTCGAGACCGACATTGGCATCGGCGACACATGGAACATCGGCGTTGATTTGGGTTATGCCGACGGGAACGCAGATTTCACACCTCTCGGGCCAAACATTGGCGCTGACGGGTTCGAATTCAGCCTCGAACCTTCTTACCGCCTGCAAAATGGCGCATACGTTGGTGTCTACTACGGTTTCGCTGACGTGAGCGTTTCTGGCATCGTTCTGCCCTTCGTCGGAACCGGTTTCGACGCAGACGCATACGGTATCTTCGGCGGATATGAAGGCCAGCGGCTTTGGGTTGAAGGTTTTGCAGGACGCTCCGACGTGAGTGGTGCATTCCCGTTCAAAACGGCCGGTGACGACTACGGCGTTGCGGCATCCTACCAGTTTGGTAGCCGTACAGAGGTCTTCGGTAGCCTTCTGAACTCCAACCTCACACTGGGCGGCGCAAGCGTGAACCTGACGGCCATTTCGGCAGGCGCAGAGTATGACTTCACCGACAGCCTCTCCGTATATGGTGCACTGAGCAACCTGCGTGGTGACCTTCCATTCGCCGCACCGGACATCAGCGCTCTGGGCGGAACGGTCGGCGTTGCGTATGACTTCAAAAACAGCAGCGTGCCGGTGACTCTGAACGCAGAATACTCCTACACTGAAATCGATCAGAACGGCCTGATTGGACCGCCCGGTCTCGATCCGACGGTCGATCGCTTCTCGATCGGTGTGACAATCGCCCTCAACGGTGGTTCGGGTCGTATCCTGAACTCCAACACCAACGTGGCGCGTGGCGAGTACCGTTCGGTTCTCGAAGCAATCGGCAACCTGTACTAATCAGGTTCAGACACATCACGTAAGCGCCGCGCGGGTCCCGCGCGGCGCTTTTCTTTTGGCGGGTCATGTTTGGTCCGGCACTGGCTCAAACAGTGTCGGCCATCGCCTAACCACTGGCATGATAATGCAGATCACGGCGGAGACGACCGTGGCGTAGGGCGCTGCCGCAGGACCGAATACAGGCAGAAGCGCGACGGACAGGACAATCTTCATCAAAAGACAGGCGACCATGATCCGTGCCGCGAACCGGCCTTCGCCCATCGCGCGCAACAATGTCAGGGTCACCCCAAGCCCCGAGATCATAACGGCCCAGGCCGCCAATCCGGGTGTCACGAACGGCGGCACCACCACCGGTGCACGCAACCACAACATCAGAATCTTATCCAAAAAAATGACGACCACCACCACGAAGACCAGTGTGCTGAGAACCGCCACCGCCAACCCGAACAAATATGTTCTTTTCAAGCGGATCACGGCCCCTTCCATGTGGGCCTTTGTCATGCTCGGCCAAAAGGAAGAACTGATGGCCACAACGAACAGCGACGGCACCAACAGGATTTGCTGCACGGCCCCATACCCCGCGTTCACGGCCGTTCCCAAAAATGCAGCGATCAGAACGAGATCCGTTGGGTTCATGGCTGAATTCGCCATCTGGCCAACGCCCAAATGGCCGCCTTGCGTCCACATCCATCGCGACCGGCCAAGGCCTTCAAAACTGGGACGCAGGATTTCCAGTCCGGAGCGTTGCAACACATGCGTGCACACGGTCCAAATCAGCAGTTTCGGCAAAAGGCCCGAGACCAGCATCAAGATGTAAAGGGGCTGTTCCAACCCTATCAAAACCATGATGCATATGGCGGAGAGCACCGCACCCACGGCTTGGCATAGGTACCCGATGTAACCGCGGTTCAGGCCAAGCAGGATAAAGTTGGGCAGAAGAAGCGGCACGGAAAGTGATGCAACACTGGCAAGAACCAGCATTTCGCCCAAGGCGTTGCGCAAGGCATCATCATCCCCGGACCTGCCCCCGGTAAACCACCCACCGATGATCAGGACAAGGGCGCACCCCATCGCGATCATGATCATGGCGAGAATACCTGCGGCGCTGCTGGAACGGACAGTGTCTTGTCGTGCGGCATGATCAGCCTCAGTTGTCCGGGACAAAGTCGTCACAACGCCGCCGCACAAAGCCATGGACATGACAAAGCAAAGGTAAAAAATGCTCATTGAAGTAAGCCACATGCCAAGCCCCCTCGGCCCCGTGTAAGCCAGGACAAGAGGGGCCAGAACGAGGCCGACGGCTATCCCCGTCAACAAACTGATGACGGCCGCAACGCTGGTTGAAACGATTGCGCGATCCGGGCTCTGCGTCACCGACAAGCGGAGGCTGATCTAGGCTGGCCCATCCCTTGAAGTGTTCAGAAATACGCGGAGAAGATCAACTCAACAAAATCGTCATTGTCGATGAAGCCCAGCGGGTCGTCAAACCCGTCGGCCTCGACCTTGCTGGCGTTGAGCGCGACACCAACGCGATCTGTGATCCTCGACGACAGGCCAAGACGATAGAGTTTCGCCGACGTGGACAGATCGTGGAAAACACTGAAATCAATCGATGCATCAAGCGGATTGTTAAATCTGTACTGAAAGCCCAGGAACACATCGTCTTCAAACAGGGGAATGCCCTGCGCGGCACTTCGGTCATCATAAAGATACTCGACCACGGCGGTGACAGAACCGGGGCCGCCGAACACGTCATTCCAAGTGTAGTCGCCACCGACCACTCCCGAGAAGTAACTGCCCGTGTTGGTGTCAGTATGGCTGCCTTCAAAGCGCAGTTGCAGATCATTTCGGGTGAAAACCGCAGACACCCCAACATTCTCGATTTCCTGATAGAACGCGCGCAAGCCGGGCACCATCACAGCCGAAGCGGCCGCCACGGCATTGTTTGTGGCATTGGCACCCAGAAAGGCAAAGAACGCGTCAGTAGATGATCCCGGAGCAGGTGATCCGGGCGGGTTGCCAAGCGCCGTCAGAATCGCATCCGAGCAGCTTGTTGCGCCGGTGCCCGTCGTCGTGCAGAGCGCGCTGCGATCTGTGCCATTGAAGTAGGACGCCGCGACGTCGATATCCGAGTCACCGACGGAAAAACTGTTGGAATAGCGCAGCGCGTAATCCAGATGCCGTCCACCACCTTCTTCAAAGATCGGGCTGTCATAGTTCGGAATAATGGGTGCGCGAAAACGGGACCGCTCATCGCCGTAGAAGGGTTCAATGAAGCCTGTCAGCAGATACGCGCTGAACGTGCCTGCATTGGTGTAGAAATTCGCATTCACCATCGGGGTACCCAGCAGGCCGTCACCTGCAACAGGGTCGGCATTCGAACGCGGATTGATCACGTTCAAAACAGATCGGCTTTCCGCAACTCCCCAGTTTTCCGTGTTGAACCCAACCAGGAAATCCCAGCCCGAGAAGGCATGCCGATAGTAGAGCCGCTCAATATTGTAGAAGGAGCGATCATTGCCTTCTTCAACCAAGCCGGAAAAGGAAAACGCGATATCACCGCCATTTCCAAGCTGCGCGCCACCGTCCAGCGCAAAGCCCACAACGCCATAAGCGCGAGACGTGGATTGCCCAAAGTACAGCCCGTCCTGGGTGTAGACCCGGGTGCCGAAGTCAATCTGTCCTGAAACCTCAAGGCCGCTTTGGGCCACCGCAGGAGAAGCAGCAGCCAATAAGCCAGCCATTACCATTCCCGGTTTCAAAATCTTCGTCATGCTAATCCCCAGACCCCAATAAATCCTGTCAAAGCGCACCTAAGTAGTTACAAGCCGAGCCTCATACCCGCAAGTTGCCACCACGCACCGTCGAGGCTTTATTGCAAAGGTGTTGCCGATTTCCTTAACGGATATTTCTCAAGGCGTTTGGCGTGAAATTGGTCGGGTTCACACCGACGTCAAAGCGGTAGTTGCTCCAGTTCAATTGCGTGCGTTTGCCCGTGAGGTGGTTGACCATGTTCATGCGCATTGGCCGCCAATATCCACCGTTGAATCTGCGATATTGTGAGACCGATAACGTCTTAAGATGCGCGCCACGCCGGTCGAAATACTGGATGGTGCGGGTCAGACGATCATTTTGGTCGATCCAGACGGTTTGGACCGAATAGCTGGAGGATCCTTTGGCCTTCCTGTTGATCACATCGCATGTGCCGGGTGCGTTGGGACATTTGGCTTCTTTCACCCATTGATGGGTAAATTCGCTCACGTTCTGATCCAGCATGTCCTCATAGGCAAATTCGCTGCCCACAAACGCGCCGGAGCGGCCCGAGGAAGAGATGCGGCGCACTTTGCGCACCGCAGGCAGGTAAAGCCATTGATCATCTTTGGCCGTATCAAAGGAATGGGTCAGCAGGGCGGTATTGCGGATGTCGCCCGGCCAATCAAAGATCAGCAGCGAACGAGAGCCGTTACCGCCCTGGTTCTCTACGGTTCGGGATTCAAAGCGCCTCGTGCTGGAATTGCCGTTGGCTGAGAACAGGATCATCTCCCCGTTCACAGTCAGATCGCGCCAACCGGTTTCGTTGTTCGCACTTTGATCGGCTATGCGGAACCCTTTCTGGGCCGCCGTTTCCGCGTCCGCAGGCCAAGCGAGAGAAAGGCTGGCAAAGATGGCCAGAATGAAAGTCGAAATACGCATCAATCTCTCCTGTCAAACAGCAGCAAGACCGCGGGCAAAAACAGCAAATCGGCAAGGAGTGCAAAGGCAATTACGATCGCCGTCAAAGCCCCGATATGCTGATTCACCGCAAAACCCGATGCTGCCATAATGGCAAATCCCACGACCAACGCAATTGACGTTATGATGATCGCAGCACCCACCACCGAATAGGTATGGGTCAGCGCTGCGCGGGGCGCTTCCCCTGCTCTGCGACGGGCAAGGTAGTGCATCAGGAAATGCACCGTATCGTCGACCACGATCCCGAAGGTCATGGTGGTCACAATGGTGGACCCAAGGTTCACATCGCCGAAGGTTATGCCCCACAGCCCGAACGCAAGAACCGCCGGCACGAGGTTGGGGATCAAACTGATCATCCCCATTTTCGCATTACGCATCGTCACCATGAGGATCATGGACACCATCACCAAAATGAACCCGAGGCCCAACAGCATCTGCACATTGTTGCGTTCCGTGATCCGCGCAAAGGCAAGCGAATAGCCGGCAGGTTCCGCCACGGTCTGAGGCGTGTTGGCCGCCATCCAGGCAGCACTTTTTTCTGCCAGCGCGCGTAGATCCTCACTGTGATCTGCCCGAATGAACGCGGTGACACGGGTCTGGATCCGGTTCACATCAATCTGCGTATTGAGGTCGAGCCCGACAGGCAGCGAGAGCTCATAAAACATCATGAGTTGGGCATTGGCCTCCCGCGTGTCGGCGATGCGGTGCTGGTCCGGGTCATCTTCGTTCATCGACTGGTTGATGCGCTTGATGATCTGGGTGATCGCCGAAACAGACGCCACGCCATCCTGCGCCTCCAGCCAATCGGTAAACCTGTCGATGTCGCGCAAAAAGTCGGGCTCAAAGACACTGCCCGCGACGGCCTCAAAGGAAAAGGTCATGCTTTCAAGGCCGGTCAGGCGATCTTGTATCTCATCCGTGTCGCGGCGAAATTCGTAGCGGTCATCGAAATAGCGAAACATACTGTCATCGAAACCGATCCGCGTTATGCCAAGAATCGACACGGCAATCAAAGCCGGGAAGACGATCAACCAAACAAGTTTCGTGGCAATCGCGACGCGCGCCAGTCTTTCCATCGCAGACCGTTTGAGCAATGTTTTCGGAGGATTAGCCTCCAGCGATGCATTGCCCAAAACCCACGGCAGGAAAACAAACACAGCCAAAAGACCGAACATCAGCCCCAGTGACACGATATTGCCCATCTGCCGCAAAGGCGGTGAATCCGCGAAGTTCAAACCCAGAAATCCAATGGCCGTGGTCACGGTGGCCACAGTGATCGGTGCCAGGTTGAGGCCCAAGGCCTCTTCCGCCGCAGAGCCCGCCGCCCCTGCCTCCTGCGCGCGGATCCACGCCAAGGTCATGTGAACGCAAGACGCCAGCGTCAGTACCATCACGGCAAGTGGGCTGATCGCGGTTCCAGCGGTCAGTTCAATGCCCATCCAACCCGAAATACCAAAGGTGGCCACTGTCGCCCCCGCGACGACGATTGTGCCCCCGATCACCGCCCTTGGGGACCGCAGAAACAACGCCAGAAGCATGATGGCGACGACGAAGGCGATGGGCACCAGTGTGATCGCATCATCCTTGGCCGCTTGCGACAGGGTCAAGCCACCAAGAAGCGCCCCGGTGCTGCGAAATTCGAATCCAGGATAATCGTTGACCCATTGCTGGCGCTGCTCATCCAGAAACGTGGCAACCTCGCGCAAGGCGCTTGGGTCATCTTCCGGCAGCACAATGTCCACATTAATACCGTAGGCGGTGCCGTCTGCAGATATCAAACGGTTCAGCAGTTCATCTGACGTGGTGGCTATCTCGCGAAACCGGGTGGCGTCTTCTGCGGTGATCTCCCCCTCCTCTTCCAATAGGGGCTCGACGAAAATCTCCTCTCCCTCCGCATAGGAATGCGTGTAGTTGACCGTGGAATCGACCCGCAAAACATAAGGCGTTTGCCAGGCGTCATCTGTCATCCGCCTGAGCGCGACCAGAGTGTCGGGGGAAAATGCGTCACCCTCTGGTGGAACAATCATGATCATGACTGCATCGGATTGGGCAAACGCGTCCTCGATCAGTTCGATCTGTTGGAAGTCCTGATTGGTCTTGCCAAAGAAGTCCCGATTGCTGTCGGCGAACCGCACGTCCTTGAGCCCGCTTGCCAGCGTGACAAACAGCAGCAAAAGACCCACCAGAAGAGCGCGATTATGTGCCAGAATCCATCCAGCCAAGTGATCCGAGCGGTTCACGGCGCACCCTGTTCACGTTCTGACATGCGCACGTAACCGTAATGATCGAAATACGCTTTTGCTTGCGTCCAGATTTCTTCTTCCAAAGACGGATCAAGATCATAGGACATGTTGACGTAGTTTTTGACATGCTCACACCGTGCCCTTAGGGCAGGTTCAGCCTGTTCAAATCCGCCTATGCCCAGTTCGTTGTATACGCGGGCCATCTCACCAATCGGGTCGCGACGCAGCTCCTCGTATCGCACGAAGCTGATGGAGGATTTCGGGATCAATGGCAGGTCGTTGTGAAATTTATCGTGATAAGCCTGAAACTCGTTGTAGGAATCCAAGCGAGAGCTTTCAGGATCTACTGCGACACTGCTCAGTCCCTGAGTTGCGGCCATGGCGTACCGCATGTGCTGCAACGACTGAAAAATCTTGTAAGGGTCGCGTGAGATATGAATGAATTTCGCATTTGGAAACCGTTTCAGGACCTCGGGAATGCGGGTCGCGTGGTTAGGGGACTTCAACAGGATCCATTTTCCCGGATTAACCAACTGAACCTTCCTCAGAAACGCATCCCATTTGGCAAACCATCTTTCCTGACTGGCTTGGTCTAGGCTGGATAGGGTCAGACTGCTATCCGGGACCGAACGTGCGGGAAAGGCGACCCGCCGCATCACCGACGGCGCGCCGCTGACAGCCAACGCCACTTCATCCTCCTCGGATGTGTCAGACCCAAGTTTCACATGATCCATCGGCCTTTTGGTCGGCACCCAGATCGACAAAATGGGTTTGATGAACCAACGCCCGACGAGAAACGTCTCCGGCATGAAAACCTGCAACCCGCTGGGCGCGGCAAAGCGCGAATCCGAGGCGACCAATTGATGCAACCACGTCGTACCCGAGCGCCAATATCCGAGGATGAAAACCGGATCGGGCGTGATCTCGACGCGAGCCAATTGACGTGAGTAGGCCAGATCACTAACCCAGCGCAGTAGGGAACTCCCCATGCTCAGAAGCGTGATAGAAGCCACCACACCAATCCGGTCGCGTGTCACATGCCTAAGGTTCCCATGGATCAGAGTACGCCAGGCCCCAAACGTCATGCCATGCCAAATCCGCGGGGCAAACCGACTGAAGCTAACGTCGCGGGGGTCAAGGCGCTTCATCGTTGCCTCTCTACGCCTCGGACTTTTCTTTCTTACCTGTCCATTGCAGTGCAGCTTCGTAGGCAGAAGCCAGTGCGTCGGCGTCTTCCTTGGTTATCACATCCGTATCGAAGACCAGTCGGTATTTTGTTTTCGATACTTGCAAAAGCACGTCGTGGTTTGCGCCCGTGATCTCTTGCTTCATCGCAGATGCCGTGCAGAGTTCAAAACCGATTTGAAGGGGCGTGACCTGCCACTTGTCGAACCAACCTGCAAAAACTTCTGCCGCGGCAAAGCAGTCAAAACTGTGATGCGCACTGGCGTGCACCAACGCGCGTTCCAGCTTGCCTGTCGCCTTCGCGTCATCTTGGTCGGGTGACACAAGGACTGGCTGCATCAGCGTGAATGGTCCGACAGCGGATGTCTTTGGCAAAAGCGTCTCGACCCGTGCGCTGCGCGCCATCAAGACAGTGCCGCTGCTTTGAGTGACATCTCGCAAGGCACGCGCGAACGCCTGCATGTGATGGGCTTCGCTGGATTTCAGGCAGGTGCCTGCAACGATCCCGGCGGGTCCGTGATCCTGCCCGAGGAACAACGGCAATAGCGGTCTCGCGCGGCGAACAAACGGCACCTGCGCGGCACCATCGGCCAGTGTATAGTAGAAAAACGCCTGATCGGCCCGGCCTTTCGCGTGTTCCGGATTGAAGCACAACGCAGTTGGCAAGGCTTTGACCGTCTTGCCGGGTGCCGGTTTATCGAGGGTTTTGCCAGAAAAGGATGCTTTCAAATCAGCGATCAGAACATCCATGGATGCTGCATCAGCCACTGATTGATGCACCTGCAAAACCAGCCGTGTCTTCGTCACTGAGGCTCGCACCAGTTCCCCGTTTTTTGCATCAAGCGGGTCCGGAACTTCATGCGTCGCGATCCTCAGCTTGGCACCAAAGGTCAGGACATCACCGGCGTCCCCTGCTTCAATCTGCATTCCGAGCATTGGATGGCGCTTCACGAGTTTTTGCACAACCTTCTGCACCTCGCTTGGCGACATTCCTTTCGGAAGGCGCAAGGACGCGCGATGTTCCAGACCGGATCTGGCATGAACAGACGACATCGGCGCCTTGGCAATCGCCATCAGACCGCTTTGAGCATTCGATGCGAAAAACGCAGCTTTCGGGCCGGCCTCGCCGCCGTCTTCGACCTGTTCCGATATGGCCGTGCTCGCGGCTTGTTCCGCCGCGACCATCTTGGTCACTTCTTCCGACAGAAGGGCCGCCAGTTCATCTATCGACGGCGCTTGCAGGAATTTCGAAACGGGCAGCATCAGATCAAGCGCGGACTCCACGCGCATCTTCAGTTCAAAGGAAGACAGAGAATCGAGGCCCAGCTCGCTCATCGGGCGGTCCGTTTGGATGGCGCCAGTGTCGACCTTCAGAACGGCACCGACCTCTTCCACGATGAACTCTTTCGCAGCGTTCAGCATGTCGTCACCCGACAGCGCCATCAACCGCGCGCGCACTTCGCCGCTGTCCCCGCTTTCCTGCTGCAGTAGCGGCGCAAAGCGTGCGCTGCGTCCCAAGGCACGGTTGGCCTGACCCAACTGAGCCCAATCGACATTCGCATAGATGAACTGGCCGATATCGCGCGACAGGGCGATCTCCATGCCCAGATCTGTGTCTTTCAGACCGGCAAGCCCTACGAATTCCAGATAGCCCGCCAGACTTTCATTGCGCGCCACGAATCCGGCATCCGCAATGGCTCCCCAATTGATCGCGACTCCGCTTTGCCCTGCGGAACGGCGATAGGCTGCCAACGCCTCAAGGAACGCGTTAGCGGCCACGTAATTGGCCTGACCGCCCGAACCGATCATCTGCGCGATAGACGAGAAACCGATCATGAAATCAGCCTTTATCCCTACCTTTTCAAAGGCTTGGTGCAAGGCCCATCCGCCTACGACCTTCGGCCGCAATACGTCACTGATCATCTCGGGACTCAGCTGCGTCACGAATCCGTCCTTGATCACCGCCGCTGCGTGGACGGCTCCGCGCAGGGGTGTGTTGCCTTTGGCCGCACGCGTCACAAAAGTCTCAACTGCTGCGGCGTCAGTGACATCAAGTGACACTACATCGACCGACGTGCCTCGCGCCTTAATTGCCGCGAGACGGTTTTGATCCTCTTCGCCGACCCTGCCCGACCGAGACGCCAGATATAGCTTGCCCGCGCCTTTGCGGCTGAGCCAATCACCAATCGTCAGGCCGAAACCGCCGGTGCCGCCGGTAACCAGATAAGCGGCATTCGCATTCAAGGTCACAGGCCGTTCCACGTCGCGTCTGATCTGGAAGCGCTCTTCATCCATTGTCACGACAACCTTGCCCACATGTTTGGCTTGGCTCATGAAACGCACGGCATCGGCGACCTGACTGACCGGGAAGGTCGTAAGAGGCAGCGGCTCCAGTTGCCGGTCTTGAAATTTCTGCGACACCTCAGCCATCAGGTTCGCCAGAAGTTTGGGCCGTTCCTGCCCCATCGCCGCTAGGTCCAGAACAGCCAGTGTCACGTTCTTGCGCAGCGCCTTCATACCCACGGAACTATCGGCATACACATCGCGTTTACCGATCTCGAGGAAGCGACCATAGGGGGCCATGATATCAAGGCCCTTCGTGATGTAATCGCCGGGCAACGAGTTCAGCAGCACGTCGACACCTTCACCCTTCGTTAGGCGCTCCACATCATCGGCAAACTTCAGGCTGCGGGAATCCATCACATGATGCACTCCGCGATCCTTGAGCAGCTTGCGCTTCTTGGGGTTTCCTGCGGTTGCAAAAATCTCCGCCCCAGCAGCCTGCGCCAGTTGCACGGCGGCCATGCCAACACCGCCCGTCGCGACATGGATGAACACCTTGTCTTCAACGCCCATCCGCCCCACGTGGTTGAGCGCATAATGTGCGGTCGCAAAGGCGCTCGGGATCGTTGCGGCCTCCTCCAGCGAAATATGATCAGGCACGGGTGTCAGCGCGATGGGATCCAACACCATGAATCGCTGAAGACACCGCCGCTGCATACCCATAACGCGGTCCCCGGGTTTGAACGCGGTGACATTCTCACCCACCGCCTCTATCACCCCGCCGAATTCAAGGCCCAAATGTTGCCACGCTGGATCGGGTTCGGCCTCTGCCGGCAAAAGACCAGTGACCGCCATGATATCCCGGAAATTCAGGCCGACGGCCGCAATGCGCACCTTGACCTGATCTGCGCCCATCTCTTCAAGGGGCAATTGCCACAGTTCGAGATTATCAATTGCGCCCGGCACGCGCATCGTGGCATGGAAATTGGCGTCGTCCTTTGACGCTTCAACCTCCAACACACGCGGATCGAGCGTTTGCGCGTCTACCTTCTGCAAGCGTGGTACAAGCACGCCGTCGGGCGTGAATACGGCTTCGGTTTCAGTCGTGTCGGACAGGATGAAATCGATGACAGCTGTCGGGTCGGATAGCGCATCAGGTGATGCGTCGGCGTGACGAATGTCATATTCGGGCAGTTCCGAAAGCAGAACACGCGAAACAGCCAATACGGGCGATTGCGACAGCGCGCGCCCTGATGCCCAAGGCCCGGCGTCTGGGAAAGCCCCCGAGGTCAGCACAACGAACCGAGCCAACCCCTCTTCGCAATTGCGGTGGAATTCCGCAAAATCGCCAAGCGAGACCAGATCACATGTCACACGGTTGATTGGATCAAACACGGCGTCCGGCGCGGTGCTGGCCTTTGGAACGGGCATGTCCAGAGCGCCAGTGTAAATCACCCCGCCGATGGCGCCCGCCTCCATCTGATCGCCCAGCTCATTGTCCAGCGCATCCGATAGTGAACCCGACACCGCTGCGCGATCCAAAAATCTGGTTTCAATGCCTGCTTTTTTCAAAGCCTTTACGAACGCTTCAGACCCCTGCCCTTTGTGGCCAATCACGACCCACGGTTTGCTTTGCGACGCGCCAGGTCCTGCTTCGACCTCGAAGGCGTCGCGAAGCGCCACAAGCCTCTGTCGCGCAAACTGCTCCACCGGCCCAGACGCTTGCTGTTCAGCGGCTTTGGTGGGCAGCGCTGTCATTTCCAGACCTTCCGCGGTGGCCAGAACCATGCCATCCAGATCTGTAACGGTGAAAGAGGCCTCTCCTACCTGTCGGACCTTGTCGTAACTGTGCTTGGCATAGACCAGAATGTCCTTTGGGAATCTGTGGTAAAACCGCATGCGCCGCGCACCGATCGGGAGGAAAATCGGATCGCCCGGTTCGCGGCCCTTACGGATGCGACCGGGCGACATGCGCGGGTCGCAAAGCTGTAAACAGCCATCAAGCAACGCGGGGTGTGCCTGGAAGCTGTCGAAGTGGTCCAGAATTTCTTCAGGTGCCGAGAGTTTTGCGAAAACCACATCTCGCGACATCCACATCCGTTCAATGACCTGAAAGGCAGGTCCGTAATTCACAAACGGCAGGGATTTATCGACGTCATAGGCACAATCGATCGGGATCTCCTGAACCGATTTGGCATCAATGTTGAAAGACGGCGCCTTGGGCGCTGGCACATCGGTCGCACGCAACAGCGCGTTGGAACGTTCTGTCCAATCCTCACTCTCGCCGCGAACCCGCGAATGCAACTGCACGATTTGCCGACTGGCATCTATAGACGTAGTGAGGAACACGTCCGCCTCATCCGGCAGGAACAGCGCATCAAGGATCTTCGCATTTTCCACTTCGAGTGGTTTGTCGCCGTGCAAATCACGACCCAACTGCACGATCATGTCGACAAAGCCTGCGCCGGGGAAAATCGTGTCCGACTGAAGCCGGTGGTCCTTCAGGAACGGGAAGGATTTGGTGTTGAATTCCGATTGATAGACCTGGGCTGTCTGATTTCGCTGCTGGCCGAGAAACGGATGCGTGGGCACCTCTTTGAGGTATCGCCGAACTTCTTCGCTTTCGGACCAATGCGCAGTGTCGGCCCAAGCGGTTTTGGGCAACTCAACGGCTTTCCCATCGCCACCTGTGATCCCACGCCAATCCAGGGCCTGACCCGCGACGAACAGATCCGCCATGGTGCGGGCAAAGGCATCAAAATCAGGCTCTTTGCGGGAAATGGAATTCAGAATGCTGACCCGCGCCCCTTTCTCCGCCGCTGTGCTCTTGGTGGGTCCGGCCAGCGTCGCGTGCGGGCCCAGTTCCACGAAGGTCGTCGCCCCCAGATCAAGCGCCGTCTCTACGCCGGACTGAAACATGACCGGCTGACGCAGGTTTTGCCACGCATAGTCGATATCAAACCGGGTCTCCGGCTGACCGGTCACTGTCGATATGAACGGCATATGCGGCGCGGTCCAGTTGATCTGTTGCACCTCTTTTCGGAACCATGCTTCTCCTGCTTCAAGCTGGTAGGAGTGCCAAGCCGTATCGACCTTGAGAATGCGGATAAACGTGTCCGGATGGGCAAATGAAAATTCTTCCACGAACTCATGGATCGCATCGTAGTCGCCACTGATGGTGACGGATCCCGGCCCGTTGACCGCTGCGATGCCAATCAACCCGTGATCAGGCAGCAGCGCGATGACATCCTCAAGCGCCAGACCAATCGCGGCCATCGCGCCCTTTGCCCCAAGTCTGTCGCGGATTTCCCCGCGTTTCGACAGGAACCGGGCGGCCCCTTCCAGACTGATCCCACCCGCAACGTAAGACGCCGCCGCCTCCCCGATGGAATGCCCGACTACCATGTCGGGCAGTACGCCAACATGACGCCAGAGCGCGG
Source organism: uncultured Roseovarius sp. (assembly GCA_964389425.1). GTDB lineage: Bacteria > Pseudomonadota > Alphaproteobacteria > Rhodobacterales > Rhodobacteraceae > Roseovarius. Next base: position 27,969 of record CAYMEC010000006.1, on the reverse strand, counting down.
CAAGGCCGGACTGAATGGCAAACAAGGCGGGTTGCGTGACGGTGGTGTCATCCATGCGGGAAGTGGCCTCATCCCGCAAAAGCTCTTCTTTGATTGACCAGCCCGCCGCCTTGACGAAATGGGTATCAAATTCGTCAACCGCGCGTGCAAAAATGGGTTCGCGCTCCATGAACTGACGCGCCATTGCCCACCACTGGCTGCCTTGACCGGCAAACATAAAGCAGAGTTTGCCCGTGTCGGTCACTTGTCCACGTCGAATGTTCGGGTTGGCCTCAATCATATCGCCTTCGGCCTGCGACAGATCCTCCAACGCGTTCAGCAACTCTTTGCGCGTGCGCGCCAGAACCACCGCTCGATGCGACCTGTGCGATTGCGCATGCGCAAGACTGGCCGCAATCCCGGCAAGGGGTGCGGCCTTGAGTTGCGATTTATCCTTAAGAGCGGCGAGCAATTTTTCGGCCTGTAAGGAAACACCTTCAGCTGTGCCCGCGCTGAGCGGGAACAAGTAAGGCCAATTGTCTGTATCCAGCCCTTCAGCCGCGACAGGATGCGCCGGGAAAATCCGCCGGATTTCGGGTTCCTCGGGGGTGGAGGACAGAAGCGCACTGGCGTTCGTACCACCAAATCCGAAAGAGTTCACCACGGCCGCGCGCAGCCCGTCTATTTCGGGGAAGGTCTCTGGCTTGGTTGGCACCTTCAGGTTCAGCGCATCAAAGGGAATGCCGGGATTGGCCTCGTTGAAATTGATATTGGGCGCGACCGTCTTGTTGCGCACGGACAGAATGGACTTGATAAACCCGGTGATACCCGCCGCAGGTTCACCATGCCCCACATTCGCCTTGCTTGAGCCGATGAATACCGGCCCATGTTCGGCGTTTTGACCAATAACGCGACCGATCGCGCCCGCTTCAATAGGGTCGCCAACTGGCGTACCCGTTCCATGGGCCTCAACATATCCAACCTGATCGGGGCGCAGGGTGCTGCGTTCAAACAAGCCCTCCAGAACCTCGATCTGCGCGCATTGGCTGGGCGCCGTGATTGTGCTGGTGCGGCCATCCTGATTGCTGTTGGTCGCGTGGATTACACCGTGAATGCGGTCTCCGTCGCGCAACGCTTCCTCATAGGGTTTGAGAACCACCACGCCGGCACCCTCGCCCCGGACAAATCCGTTGGCTTTGACGTCAAACGTGCTGACCGTGCCGGTCGTCGACAACATGCCTGCACGTGAGAATGCAATAAAGCTGGACGGATGGGCCAGAACATTGACGCCGCCCACAATGGCCCGGTCACATCCCCCTGACATGAGGCTTTGCACAGCCTCATTCAGCGCGACCAGTGATGAGGAACACGCGGTGTCCACGGCGAAGCTGGGTCCGCTCAAATTCAGGCGATGGGAAATCCGGTTCGCGTTGATGCAAAGCGCGTATCCGGTCCCGGCAAACGCCTCCGGATTTGTGGGGCGCAATTCCTGGATTGCCCGGTAATCCGACTGACTCACGCCAACAAACACGCCCGTTTCGGCAGATTGGTAGGCCTCAAGGGGCGTTGCGCTGTCCTGAATGGCTTCGTAGGCCGTCTGCAAAAGCAAGCGTTGTTGAGGATCCATCGCATCGGCTTCACGGGGGGAAATCCCGAAAAACCCGGCATCGAAGCTGCGAATATCGTCCAGGAACCCACCCCATTTGGACGCAGTTTTGCCAAGCGCTTCAGAATTCTTGTCATAAAATGCATCAATCGCCCAGCGATCTGAAGGCACTTCTCGGATGCCGCATTTTTTGTTCAGCAGGAAGGTCCAATAGGCATCGGGCGTCGTATTGCCTCCCGGAAAGCGGCACGCCATTCCAACAACCGCAATCAAGGAATCAAGGCCGTCTAGGCCCCCCATCCCGTTCAAACTTTTCACCCCAAAATTCCTTGGTTAAATTCGCTCGTTGCGGGCGCAGTTTCCCCAAGCGTCATTGTTTCACATCCAAGGCCGGGGTCAACCTAGAAACCAAGCCGTTTGGTGAATGGTGGCAACCCGGTCGCACATCTGTAGGAAATTGGTGCAGAATGCGCAGGATGGACCAAGCCTTAATGCAATGCTTGATCTTTGATGCTGCTCCGGCTTTGCTGCATCCGCCGATGAACGCGTGCAAGATATCGACTTGAAAAGACAGACCATTGCCTCACCACCAAATCGTGCCATTGACCTTGTTTCAAAGCAATAGGATGGTCGGCGCGGCTCTCAACCCGGAAATGTCCGAACACTTCCACGCGCTTTACACGCGAAGTTGGGCCATCAGGATCAAACCGGGATTGTCGCCACGCAAAGTTCATCGCGCTTTCCAGCAAGTCACGACACGGCATGACTCTCTGCGGATGCGCATGACGGAACATGAAGGCGACTGGATGGCAGAGATCCTGCCTGAACATACCACAGGTTTGGTGATGGAAGACTACGGTCGCCTGACCAAAGACGCACAAGAAAAGATCGTCGCAGAGAAATGTGCGACCCCGATGACAGCGCTGGATCCGGTGTTGTTCACAATGCATCTGCTGCGATTTGGCGACGCGGGAGACATACTTCTGACCCGTGCCCAACACGCGATTTTTGACGGACACAGTGTCGCCATCGTCATATCGGAAGTATTCTCTTACTTGTTCGGTTTGCCTGTCACAACCAAGCCAGTGGCGCAAAAATGGTTCATGGATTTCCGCGCCCGGCAATTGGAAAAGCGGGTCGATGAAAAACGGGCGTTTTGGGAAAACATCGTTCTTCCCGACCCGCCCCCGCTGAATGTCGGACGCAAAAAGAAGGGCATACCACCACTCCAAGACAGCGATGTCGCGCCAGCCCATGTCATCGAAAACATACTGCTGCCCGAGGCCTCTGACCGGATCAGGGATGTTTTTCGGGCAACTGGTTTGTCATCCATGTGCCAGCTTCAGGCCGTGTTCGGCGACGTAATTTGCGAAATGGGCGGCGGATCAGAGACCACATGGCGCTCTATCGTTGGTCGCCAGGAGGCGCGGCTTGCGGGCTTTGTGGGCCCGGCACTTCAAGGCATACCGGTCAGATACAAGGCCGGCTCCGGCCCGCAATTCGTTCGCGATTTTATGTCGCGTGGCGCGGATATGTTGCCCGCCGCCGATATTATCCTCGGGGGCCCGCTGACACAGATGTATCAGCCGCTGTTTGTCAACATGCCGGAGCCATTGGGGCCGCTTTTGAATTCGCCTTTGCGCAAAGCCATCGGGGCGTTTGACGCTGGTGGATTTTCGATAGGCCCCGTTCACATGGAGCATGTTCCTGTAGGCGCGAAAAAGAGCACTGATTACGAACTTGAGATGAACGTCGGCTCAATTCCAGACGCACCAACCGCAGAGTTTGTAGCAGACGCCCCCTCTTGGGAAATGTCGGAACTGCAAAGCGTTGCGGACGCCATGAATGATGCAATTTTGTCTTCTAACTACCCGAAGACTTGATCATTCCCCGTTTCCGGTGCAGTTGAAAAACGCATAAAAGCGCGCCGCTTTTGAAGGGACAGGGCAGGCCATTGCAAAAGATCCAGTACGCATCGCTCAGCCCATATCAACGGTTTCACATGGTGGACGCGGCCCTTGATCGTGAAACATCGGACAGGTTTCATGCCCTAAACACTCTGGCTTGGGCGGTACGTATCAAGCCAAACCTGTCGCCACGAAAGGTGCAGCGCGCCTTCAACGATGTCACACGGCGTCACGATTCATTGCGATTGCGCATTGCCGAAACTGCCGGGGAGTGGGTTGCGCAAATCCATGCGCAACATCCAGCGGGCCTCGTGATCGAGGATCACGGCCCCTTTTCACACGATGACCAGATGAAGATCGTGGCAGAGAAATGCCGCGTGCCCATGACCGCGCTCGATCCGGTTCTGTTTGAGATGCACTTGCTGCGCTTCGGCGATGAGGGCGACGTCATCCTTACCCGCGGACATCACGCCATCATGGATGCCTACAGTGTCAGCATCCTCATGGAAGAAGCGATTGCAGGCTTCCTGAATATCCCCGTCGCAGGTTCCGCTGTATCCCACACGGATTTCGTTGACCGCCGGGCCCGGCTTTCAAATCAAAGAGCCGAAGAAAAGAAAGCCTATTGGGAACATGCCCTGCTTCCCGCGCCGGAGCCGCTCAATCTTGGGCGACAAAAGAAAGGGCTTCCTCCGTTGACGCGGGTCAACATGGGGCCAACGGTTCGCTTGGATAACTTCCTGACCGAAGATGCGGCTGCCCGGGTTCATCACCGGTTTCAAACCTCCGGGGCCACTGCCTTTTCCCAAATACAGGCGGTCTTCGGGGACAGTGTGTGCGCTTTGGGCGGAGGCGAACACGCCATGTGGCTAAGCATCTTGGGGCGTCAGGATGCAAAGCTGTCCCGTTTTGTGGGCGCCGAAATGCAGGCCTTGCGCATGAAATACGCGGCCCGCTCCGGAGCGAAAACACTGAATGATGCCATGTCCCGAAGCGCCGATATGGTGCCGGCTGGCTGCTTTGGGCCTGACACGCCGTTGGGGCAATTGTACTACCAGTTCTTTGTCAACATCCCCAAACCGCTTGGCCGGTTGAAAAACTCACCGCTGGGCAAAGCGCTGGGATCGAGTGGCGCAAACCGGTTTTCCATGGGTCCTATCGAAATTGAGAATCTGACGATACCAGAAACCGAAGGAACGGATTACGAACTCCGACTGCTTGTCGGGCCTGATCCGGACCACCCGAACGCGAGTTTTTTGGCGGATGCTGCATCCTGGGACTTTTCAGAACTGGAAGACTTAGCCGCGACGATGAATGAAGAGATATTATTATGATACAGTCGTCCTCGGGGCGCACGATCAGCCTCATCATCACCTCGTACAAACAATTGCATTTCTTGCGTGATGCCCTGGCCTCAGCAACAGCGCAGACGGTTCCCTTTTCCCAGATTATCGTGGTCGAAGATGGGTCCGGGGATGAAACAATTCCGTTCCTGAAAGAATGGGCCGGCATGCACGACAATGCCGAGATCGTCTTTCACGACCAAAACCGTGGGCGGAGCCCGGCGCGAAACAATGGTCTTTCTCATGCCACCGGGGATTACGTGGCCTTTCTGGACGGGGACGACCTGCTACAGCCGAACGCTTGCGAAACCTTCCACGCCCTGATCAATGAACATGCGCCGGATGTGCTTTTGTACAACATGACATACGTCCAGACGGACGGGGACGGGGTCAAACCAGCCACACCGAAAAACAGGATGTTCAGCAAAGGACAAGGCGACGGACCCAGTTTTCCACGGCATATGAACCCGCCGGATGAAGGCGACGTGGCCCGCCTGTTCTGGAGCCATCCGACCGCGTGGCAGAAACTGCATCGACTCGAGTTTCTCAAGGACTTCTCTGCGCAGTTCCAAGGGCCAATCTACGAAGATATCTCGTGGCATTTTGAGACTCTTTTTCGCGCGCGCGCCATATCCTACATCACCGACCAACTCGTGCAGTACAGGCTTCACGACAAGTCTGCGCTATCCGCCTCTTCCGAAAACCACATGCACATCTTCGATCAGTATGAGCGCATCGCCAAGTTTATCGACGGTGAGACCCCCGCAAGCCAAGGGTTGGTGGCGTCCTTTCGCCGTTTTCGTTTTGTGCATCTGAGTTTTGTTGGTGTGAAAACCGAGCGCCTTCCGGAACATCTCAGGCAGGCCTATGCACAAAAGGTCCTCGCGGTTCCGAATCTCACCGCGTTCGATCTTGGCGAGGAGGACCACGAAGTCTTACGGCAGCTTCAAATCCTTGCCGGTCAGACACCCTGACGACGCATCCACAAGCCCGCGCCAAAGCCTTGCCAAATTGAGAGCCCCGCGTTTTTTCGCTGGCGCAATCCCAAGGTCAGAAATGACTCGCCAGATTTCCAGAATTCTGGAATTGTGGTGGGGCGCACTGCGAATTTTGGAGGATGACGTATGACTTGGAGCAAACCAGTTCTTCGCGAAATTGAGTGCGGGATGGAAATCAACATGTACAGCCCCGATCACGAGGACGAACGCGAGATTCCGTTTTAACAATCTGTCGTACAACAGTGAGGTTTCGCACACTGGTACTTGGGGCTGCTGCCGGGGGCGGTTTACCTCAATGGAACTGCGCATGCCTGAACTGCCGTCTGGCGCGACAAGGCCAGATCAAAAGCTCAACCCAGTCTTCTATCGCTGTCACCGGTGATGCGACTGGTTGGACTGTGGTCAATGCGTCGCCGGACATCCGAACGCAATTGATCGAAAGGCGTGAACTGCATCCATCGGGCGTGCGTGATATGCCATTGACATCTGTCGTGCTGACCAATGGCGATATTGACCATGTGGCTGGTCTTCTGACCCTGAGGGAGCAACACAGATTTGATCTCTTCGCAACACAAGGCATTCATGACGTGCTGAACGAAAACCCGATTTTTGATGCGCTGCGGCCCGGGATCGTGCCGCGCAAACCCATCGCCCTTGGCACTGCCTTCACACCATCGCCCGGACTGACAGCGGAGCTTTTTGCTGTACCGGGCAAGGTGCCTCTTTATCTGGAGGGAGAGACGGTCAAAACAGACTTGATAGGGGAACAGACGGTCGGCGTGGAACTGACGTCGAACGGCAAAAAAGCCCACTACATCCCCGGCTGCGCCAAAATGGATGATGCCTTGCGTGCCCGACTTGAGGGGTCAGACGCAGTGTTTTTCGACGGCACGCTGTGGTCGGATGATGAAATGCAACGCGCAGGCGTTGGGCAGAAGACCGGCAAGCGCATGGGCCACATGTCGATGAGCGGGCCGGAGGGATCCATCGCCGCCTTTGACGGGATCGGCATCCGGCAAAAGGTGTTTGTCCACATGAACAATACCAACCCGGTATGGCGCCCCGACAGCGAAGAACGCGCACAAGCAGAAGCGGCGGGATGGATTATTGCCGAAGACGGGATGGAGATCACCCCATGAGCACATTTCAGGGCCGCGATGAATTCGAAGCGCGTCTGCGCGAGATCGGGACAGAGCGATATCATGATCTGCACCCCTTCCATGACAGGCTGCACGGCGGGGGGTGCGGCCCAGATGAGGTGCGCGCCTGGGTGATCAATCGGTACTACTATCAACAGGCAATCCCGATGAAGGACGCCGCCTTCATGTCGCGCGTCGATGATCCGGCACTCAGGCGGGCGTGGCGGTCCCGGCTGGAAGACCACGATGGCACGGACGCGCAGGAAGGCGGCATAAAGCGGTGGCTGCGATTGGCGCAGGCCGTTGGGCTTGATCCGGACTACGTGGCCTCATGTGCAGGCGTCATGCCCGCGACCAGATTTGCCGTCGATGCCTATATGCGTTTCGTGCGGGAAAAGACTCTGCTGGAGGCTGTCGCGGCTTCCCTGACAGAGCTTTTCGCACCAAAGATCCATGCCGATCGCATTCAGGGCTTGTTGAAGAACTACGATTTTGCCGATGAAGCGTCGCTGTCCTACTTTAGCAACCGCCTGCACGAAGCGCCAAAGGACGTGGCCTTCGGGCTGGCTTGGGTTCTGGATCACGCCGACACCGCCGAGAAACAGGATGCGGCGTCGGCGGCGCTGACCTTCAAGACAGATGTTCTGTGGTCGCAACTGGATGCGCTATGGGCGGGTTATGTGAACCCTGCTCGCATCCCGCCAGGCGCTTGGCAACCGGGCGAAGGCTTGTTGCTGCAAAAGGCGTCGTGATGGACTTGCAAGCTGTACCGTCCCTGCCCCGCGGCGTGCGCATTCATTTTGACAAGATACGTCAGACTTGGGTCCTGCTGGCCCCGGAACGCGTGGTGACGCTGGACCCGATCGGCCACGCCATCCTGCAAGAGGTGGATGGCCTGCGCAGCTTTGGGGACATCACAGCCGCGCTGGCGGATAGATACAATGCACCTGAGGACCAGATACGTAGTGACAGCGCAGAGTTCCTGAGCACGCTCAGAAACCGCAGGTTTCTGGATGTCACGTCATGACGCCGCCGCCGCCTATTTCGATGCTCGCAGAAGTGACGCATCGCTGCCCGCTGTCGTGCCCATATTGTTCCAACCCGCTGGATCTTGCGCGCGCGGATCAAGAGTTGGACACCGCCACATGGGCGCGCGTGTTCCAAGAGGCGGCGGATCTGGGCGTTTTGCAACTGCACCTCTCTGGTGGGGAGCCTGCCGCCCGCCGTGACCTGGTGGAACTGGTCGGCGCGGCGCGTGACGCGGGTCTCTATACCAACCTGATCACCTCCGGCATCGGGTTGACGAAGAAACGGCTTCAGGTGCTGGATGCGGCAGGGCTTGATCACGTGCAACTGTCCTTGCAAGGCACCACGCCCGAGCTCGCCGATGATATCGGCGGATATCGCGGTGGGTTCCAGCACAAAATGAAAGTGGCCCGGTGGATCGCGCAGCTGGGGCTTCCGCTCACCCTCAACGTCGTGCTGCACCGACGCAACATGCATCAAATCCCCCATGCCTTACAGATTGCGCAAGAGATCGGCGCGCGGCGCATTGAGATTGCAACCGTGCAATTCCATGGCTGGGCGTTTGTCAATCGCGATGCGCTGATGCCGACCCGGGAACAGGCGCAGGAAGCAATCAAGTTCGTCAACAAGGCCCGCAAGGATCTCAAAGGCCAACTGGTTATCGATTTCGTGCCCGCCGATTACCACGACCACCTACCCAAGCGCTGCATGGGCGGTTGGGGAAGAACCGGACTGAACATCGCACCAGATGGGCACGTTTTGCCCTGTCACGCAGCACAGACCATCCCGCATCTGACCTTCGACACTGTGCGCGATACGCACCTCGCCAAGATCTGGTATGACGGCCCGGCTTTCAACGCTTATCGCGGCGATCACTGGATGCCCGAACCCTGCAAATCCTGCGACCGCAAGAACATTGATTTCGGCGGCTGTCGGTGCCAGGCCATGGCGCTGGTCGGTGACGCCAACGCCACCGACCCGGTATGTGCAAAATCACCCCATCACGCGGCCATCCAGGCGCAGGCCCAAGCCCATGCCACCCAAGGCGATGACGCATCCCTGACATACCGCAAAGCCCCGGATCAGCGGACAAGCGAGGCAAAAATCCCAACATACCCGGAATAATAAGGCCTCCCGATACGTCTCTATTCCAGTGGTGATATGTGATCATGCACCGCAACAGTAGCCAAGGGAGGAAAACATGGCGCTCGACGAGGACAAGAAACGCTCAGTTCAAGAGTTTTTTGCGGACGATCCTGAAAAAGCGGACAAGGAGTTTTTTGGTCGGGTTGCGAACCCGGACCGGCGCGGGTTTTTGAAACGGACTGGTCTGGCGACGATGGCTGCGATGGTTGGCACGTCGATCCCGTTTCACCGCAATATGCCCATCGGTTTCGTGCCCGCTGCGATGGCGCAGGAAAACGTCCTGACCGGGAAAGACGGTCTGACTCTGCTCAACGACCGTCCGGTCAATGCCGAAACGCCGCCAGAATTGCTGGACGATGCCATTACCCCCACAAGCCGCCACTTCATCCGCAACAATGGTATCCCACCAGAAGATGTTGATCCTGCCACATGGACGTTGACCATCGACGGTTTCGTCGACACGCCGCTCGAACTGACCATTGCCGACATGCGTGAGCAATTCGAGGTCGTCACCATGGCACTGACACTGGAATGCGGTGGCAATGGGCGCGGTTTCTTCAACCCGCCCGCCAAGGGCAACCAGTGGACCTATGGTGCGGTCGCCTGCTCAGAATGGACCGGCGTGCGTCTCAAGGACGTGCTTGAGAAGGCCGGCGTGCAATCGAACGTGGTCTACACCGCGCATTACGGCGCCGACGGGCACCTGTCGGGCGATCCGGACAAGCTACCGATTTCGCGCGGCGTTCCGATTGCAAAGGCCATGACGGACAACATCCTGATCGCGTTCGAAATGAACGGCGATGCCCTGCATCCCATGAACGGGGCACCGTTGCGTCTGGTTGTGCCGGGCTGGCCTGCCTCGACCGCGCAAAAATGGCTGAAACGGATCGAGTTGCGCGATCAGGTGCATGACGGCCCGAAAATGACTGGAACGGCCTATCGTGTTCCCGGCTATCCCGTGTCACCCGGTCAAGATGTTCCGACGGAAGACTTCGTGATCATTGAGCGCATGCCCGTCAAGTCGCTGGTGACCTTCCCAGCCAATGGCGCGGATACCGGGATGGAGACCGAGGTACGTGGCCATGCATGGTCTGGTGATCGGACAGTCAACAAAGTCGAGATTTCGATCGACTTCGGTTCAACATGGATGGACGCTGATCTGGATGCGCCGGTCAATGACGGAGCATGGCAGAACTGGCGGGCCAATGTGGCGTTCCCACAGGCAGGCTATTACGAGGTCTGGGCGCGTGCCACGGACAGCGAAGGCACGATGCAGCCCTTTGCCATAGACTGGAATCCGAAAGGCTATCTGAACAACACCATGCACCGCGTGGGCGTTCGCGCAAGCTGACCAATACAGGGGCGGCTTCAAGCCGCCCCTCAACACTTCCGAACTGGAGCAACCTCATGTGCTTCGCAACTTTGCGAAATCTTTCCTTTCTTGCGCTCGGCTTCGGCCTCGCCTCACCCGCCCTTGCTGACCTTGATGCAGCCCTCGCCTCAGCCGACCTGACCAAGGGCGAACGCACCTTCAAGACTTGTGCCGGTTGCCACACCATCGAAAGCGGCGCAATGAACAAGGCCGGGCCCAATCTTTACGGTATCGTGGGCCAGCCGGTCGCTGCCGTTGACGGTTTCAACTATTCCAAAGCGCTGACTGAATATGGCGGCGAGTGGACGCTTGAACGCCTAGATGCCTTCCTGACGAAACCCAGGGCCGAGGTCAAAGGCACCAAAATGGGTTACGCCGGGCTCAAAAAAGTAGAAGACCGTGCGAACCTGATCGCCTATCTCAATACATTCTCCGACAGTCCGCTATCCTTTGGCACGACCCAGGCCGCAGTGGACACGACCGAAGACGACGAAGAGTATGAATTTGGCGTCCTGTTTGATGCACCGGGGGTGGAAACAACGTATTACACCTGCATTGCTTGCCACTCCGAAATGATCGTTGCGCAACAAGGTCTGACCCGAGACGAATGGGACGACATGCTCGAATGGATGGTTGAAGAACAGGGAATGTCCGAAATCGAAGAACCTGAACGGTCCGAGATCCTTGACTATCTTGCCACGCATTACAACATCGATAGGCCGAACTTTCCGCGCCGGCTGAACTGAACGGTTGGGGTCAATGAAAGGCCGGCTCGTCAGGGCTTGAACGCGCAGTTTTCGTGTTGCCCTGAGGATACGCGGTGAAAACAAGTGTCGATCGGCACGCGGACGGTGATTGCCTCTGACGGGGTGTGCAGGCCGCGACCCGTCAGACCATGTGCGTTTGTTCTCGAAGCGGGGTTCGGATGTCTGATCTGTTGATCGCGCGGGTCCCGTCAGCCCACGCAACGCGCGGCGTTCGCCGTCGTTTCGGCCAAAGATGCCATCATCTGTTCACTGGCCTGCTGTCGGGTCGTCAGTTTCAGATAGGCCGCGATCGCATTGAACTTGTCTTGATCCATGCCGGTTGCGACGATCATGTGCCACACATCGTTTGCTGTGGACCATTCAGCGACCTGCATTCTTGTCGAATGGCTCTGACCACCCGGGGCAAATGTCCCTCGGAAATATGAAAGGCGGCACCCATTGCGGCCTGCGTAGTGGGTCACCTGTCCGTCACCTACATCTTTCATGGCAACCACAGTCAAGTTCGCCATGTCCAGTTCGGGTGCAGTCAGTTTCTGCGCCGCAGCCACCGTGCGCAGGTCTCCGGCCTCAACGACGAATGATTGCGCCGCGAAATCCGCATGGATATCGAAGGCGGTCGGGGCCTTGAACATCTGGGGACCAACGGCAGCGGCCAAAGCCATCGTCGCCGCAACCGCCCCACCAATCATCCACCTAAAGGGCCGCGCGTTGTGGTTCGCTGGCACGTCCGATTCCAGGGACGGCGTCTGAGTTTTGTCCAGACGCAACGCACCAAGGCTTGCGGACACTCTCGAAACATCCTTCATGGCTTGCCCGAGCAGTGGTTCTGATGACAACCGCGACTCCAGAGCCCGCCGCTCTGCATCGCCCAACTCGCCGTCATGATAGGCGTTGACCAGCTCCCAGTCTTTTTCGTTCAACTCGTTCATTTTCCGCTATTCTTCGTTTCGACGCGCACGTCCATACCTTCGACCCGTGCCAAGAGGGCTTTCCTCGCGCGGCTGATCCGGCTCATGACCGTCCCGTTCGCTACATTCATCACATTTGCTGCTTCGGAGTATTTCAATCCCATAATGTCTACGAGACACAGCACTTCGCGCATCTCTGGCGGCAATTTTTCAAAGGCCAGCCGAATTAGAATATCTCGCGCTGCGTCCGTTGTGCCTGCTTCATCAGAGAGACGTTTCTCTGCCGCCAAATATTCCCGGCGCACGCGTCTTTTTCTCAACTCGTCGTAATGCAGGTTGCGGATCACCCGGAACATCCACGGCCTGAGCTCATTCAGCACCGTTGGGCGTCTGTCGGTTCTCAACGCCCGCTCAATCGCGTCCTGCACAAGGTCCTCGGCATCGTCGGAAGAGTCGCAAATGGCCGTCGCGTAAGCCCGGAACTCCGGAAGAAGCACTTCTATTTGAGTAAGCGACGCCATATTCGCACTGTGCGTCAAATTGCCGGGCCGGTCAAAGACGCTGTGGGGTGGGTGAATTCAAATTGATTGCGCGTGCTCCCAGCCGTGCGGGCCGCGATTGCGGAGACCCCGGTGCACGCTGCATCGTGGGAAGGGTTCATCTGGAAATCTGTCGACATTCGCTTCGACGTGATCAAGCCAATGATGAGTGGCGGAGACGAAGGGAGAGGTTTCCACTTTGAGTGCCGCTAAGTTTTCCAAGCGGTTACGCTGGATCCAGCCCCTAGGGTGCTACAAAACTGTAGCACGTGTCTGGGCAATGTGAAGGGTATTCGATCCCACAGGCCCAATGTGTTGTAAGACCCAACAAGTTCCTTGATGACAAAAAGAGACAACATGACACCACATGGTGAAATGATCCCACTCAATTGGCCCAAGCTTGATATGCGCTATTCGGAAACGATACTAATGAAGTTGATGGTTACGAAATCACTATCCTGCATGTTGGGGTATATATTTCTCAGAGTTTGCTTCAGGTGAGATGTCTTTTCAAAGCCATCTCGCTGGGCGTCCACCTGATCCAGATCTTGAAATCTCTTCACTGTAAATCCGAGCACGTCTACTTCGAGTTTCTGCACATCCATTGCTGACTGTTTGAAGTCCTTAGTTTCAACCAGTGGCAGTCTTCCAACCCCAGCAACGCTCAGGAAGCCTTCTTTGAACCTGATCGTAGTCACCTTCCTTCCATCGGCAGCCCAACGAATATAGTTGTCGAACAGCAGGAAGCGCTCACGGAGTTCCACTTCTTGAGTGAGACCAAACTCGGACTTTCGCCTTTCAAAGTCTTGAAAATCAAAAAAATGAGCCTTGTTTCCATCGCTTGCGTCAAGACAGGCCTCAAGTCGAGCATTTTTCTTACGCACCAACACGTCCTTTGCACAGGACAATCCATCTAGACCAAGATTTCGAAACTCGGAAACCGCTTGCGACAAAGTTCCTGCCATTGGCCGTCCTGCGCCATTGAATGACGTATTCAAAACTACAAACTTTTTGCGCTGCTCCTCATTGCAAGACGCAACCAATTTGGAGAGGTAACTGGGGCGCTTTTCGTCAATCACCTGAGGGCGAACAGTTCGATCAACATGCTGTAGTGAGCTGGGAAGAGACATCGCGGTTCTTGGGACCGTCACAGTTTCAGACATATGGAAATAGTTGACTTTGATGGTCTCAAAGCACTCTTCGAAATATTCTTTTGAAAATGCAGGCGCTACGGGTGTGTGCTCGGGGCGACCCTTAATCGCGTTTAAGCGCTCCTTGATGCCGGGAACAGCCGGATCAGCGAGAATACTGGAATTTCCAAGCGCACGAGCTCCTATTTCACCGCGCCCCCTCCAAGTGCCTATCAAGAAGCCATTAGCTATCAAATCCTTTACCTTCTTTGGCGAAACACTTGGCTCCACGATGTGCGTCAGCTGATCCTCCCCGAGAAGCGATCTGATGTCGCTCACAGATGCTACGCGCTTGCTCCCTCGGAAAGGGTCCAGTCCATTCAAGGACCCCACTTTCTTCCGTCGTTCCTGTACTGCTAGACAGTTCCCTAAACTCTGGCCTTTGTCACTTGGCGCATAACCTACCACGATGTCATCAAACGGGCCGCGCTCACGAAGGCTTTGAACAAGCTTGCAATTCAATGCTACTCCACCTGAAAGACACAAGAGGGAATGCCCCAGTTGTTTTTGATAAGTACTGACTATTCTAAGGACCTCAGCTTCCAACGATTTTTGGGCCCATCCGGCCAGAGCCGTCTGAACCCCCTCCAACCGAGCGCTGGGCTCGAAAAACCCAAGTAGCTTATCTTTCAAAAGAAGTTTGCTAGGCGGGTCATTTAACACGGTCGAGGAAAGAGAGCTTGAAAAATACAGTTCAGGGATCGGGCAACTAGCGCCCTCGGAAAATGCAGCAAGCTCCATCACTTTTGAAGCTTTGTTCGAACTATCGTAGCCGCAGGCGTAGGTCATATACCTCCAAAATTCGCCAATTCCGATCTCGAATGGCTTGCTGAAGACCCTGTCAATAAACCTTATGCGGCCATCGACACATTCAAAAATCGACACTTGCTCCCTCTCGTAGCGCCACCAATCGGTTCCGCGATCATCAAACGGCTCCAATGTGTTTCCGCCCGCATCCAAAACCACGATTAGAGCATCTCTATAGCCAGCTGACCATGCTGCCTGATGGGCATGAGATAGGTGATGATTGACTACCCGGATTTCGCAGTCAAATTGCCCCTCAAAGCCCGACACATCCGTAATCATAGGTTCACAACAACTAGAAACCGCCACTAAGTCCGGTCGACTTGAGGTGGTTTCATAGAGCTTCTGCAAAGAGGCTTCGTAGCCGCCCGCATGTTTGCGATCCGCTGCTTGCTCCTCGGAAATGATAAGAATGCTATTGTCGGAAGTGTACCACGACAACGATCCGTCTTTTAGCGGTTTTCCGGTGACCGTTTTTCCTAGTGTCAGCCCAAGAACCTTCATGACGACTTTGCTAGCTCCTTAACATACTTGACCAGCTCTACGCAGGTCAGCGCGAAGAACACCAAGCTAAACTGCTCCACCAAATCTTCTCCCTTTTGTGGAAGAAGGCCTTTGATATCATCAACATAGTTTAGACCCAGCCAAATACCTAAAAACAAGACTGCAAGGAGCGCTCGCCAGATCACCCCCCAACGCGTCGGCGAAAATGCCACCGGGATGTCAAAAACAGGGCGAAAACTCCTCGAAACTTCGATAGGAACCGAAAATGTGGGTCGAAGCGTTTCGCGAGAGCGTCGGTTAGATGTCGATTGGAAAGAGAAACTCAGCCGATCATAACGTCCAGACATAGGCTGGGTTTGCGGCGTCACTTCAACCCGATTAGCATCTGTTTCAATGCTAAGCTCGTATGGGCCGAGCTCCATGTAAGGGGTGTCGGGGTCCCGGCTGACGCCGGAAGCTGTGACATTGTTGTCCGCAATCAGGCACAATGCCGAAAGCGAGTAACCGCGACCTGACTTGAGTACCGCAGTGCCGTCCTTAATGACTGCTTCAGTTTTTCTGCCTTGCTCCAAAATCTCAAACTTATAGAACGGCAGACCATTGAAAATACTATAGCCGCCCAAAAGGTTGACAGCCATCATCCACCTCTCATCTTCGTCAGGCGAAGTGAAGTTCGCAGCGCCAAAGTCGCGCAGCAAGGTGGCATCGACCTCGACGACCAGAGGTCGCAGTGGCTTGTTGGGTGCTCGCTCTGAGCCGGGTAGCTTGGTCAGGAAGGCGTCATGGGCAACCCTAAAGAGGCTTACCTGTTTAGTTATCTCATCCTGCTGGCTTGAGTACGCAAGAAGCCGACCCAAACTATACTCAAAAAAAACTATGTCTCCCACTTTCTTTGAAGAAACGACTTTGCCAAAACGGAGCGGCAATACTTCGTCGGTCTCCCATATCCTCAAGGCGTAGACTAAGTCTTGGCCAATCAAACGTTCGGGCTCATCAACGAATTGCTTTTCGATCCACTGAATGGGAAATCTTGCCCTGAAGACGCAACCGTCCGGAAGACCCAGTATTTGTACGCTCTCGAAAGCGAAAGGTTTTAGAGAATTAGCGGTCAATAGTATCAAGTTGCAATCCCAACGATTAACTGTGTCCGTTCTATGAGTAATTTCAGCTCAAATCATTTGCTTCCTCTCGCTTCACACCTCGACGTCTTCTCGGTGTTCAGGAGTGTCCGCCCGCTCTGAAATTCCGATCAAGTATTTCTCATACGTCGATTTCAAATAACGCAATGCGCTATCCTTATCGACGTTTGCCTTGAGATGCTCCTGAACAAAGTGCAATCGCGCTTTGCAAGCTGTAAGTACCTCAGCCCAACTCTTCACCCAGACTTCTATATTTCCACCTTCCGAAACAAATACTCTACCCGGTGGGCTGTCTTTTTGGCGGGTTTTTGTTTTTGCGTATCCATCGAGATCATTCGAGATAACCCAGAAACTCCAACGTGTTTTTACGTGACGAAATCTTTCATCGTCAGCGATGGTAAACGCATATTTCTCAACTTGGCTGATTTCATCGGACCCTATTTTGCAGCTTGGCCGTTTAAGCTCGACAACTAGGTGCTCGCGTTCATCAGCCCGGCTCTGAGGAACGGAACGCGACAGCATCAAGTCTACGATACCTTTCTTCCCGTCAATGCGCGTTACCAGACGGTCGATCACGGTCTCTTTGCCGATAAGGGCTTGGTGCTTCCGCAGAACCTCAGTCAACGACTGGTCATCGACGGTCAAATTGAACTCTTCGCCAAATATCCATGTGTTGTTCTCAGCAATCATGCGGTGAAGCTGGCTGCGTTCTTTCAGGAGCTTTTTACTCTCAGACCCAAACAAAAGAGCCTCAAGGCCATGAACGAATTTCAATCTGTCTGCGACAAGCCGTGACGCGCTTATGACATTTGCCAAATCTGCTTCTTCGAGCAGCTTCGACATCTCTTTCTGCGTGCGTTCGGGTAAGTCCAATACCTCAGTCAGAATGTGTTGCAGTTCGTCAGGGCCGCGCTCGATTGCCTGTCGTAGCATCCGCATTTGGAATGCTCTGCTTTTCGAGCTTTGCACTTTGAAGTCGGGTAGGTGCTTGTTGACATTTAAGGCTACAATATCAAAGACTTTTCGCTCTGCCTCTTCAACAGAGGTCTTTGGTTCAGAGCGAAACGGGTAGGTTTCCTCTTCTTTCCACTGTTCGATTTCTGAACGAGCGGCCTCTGCAACCTTGTTCTGAAAATGCGTCTTGATAAGCTCGGCCGAGGCATCGTGGGCATCCAGCAACGCCGCGTTCATTTCGGCGAAATCAAGTTCCCCGCGCTCTTGCAGTGCCTCCACATAGCTGGACTTGAGGTAGGCAGAAAACTTATATCCCGGCGTGTGAAACCTTGGGGGCATTCGCTGGAACGGGAACCCTTGGGGGCCACACAAGAAGAACCATCTGTCGGATGCAGATTTCCACTCTATTAGATCAACACTGACCGGATGCTCAATTTCGTTCTCGCCTTCACCCTCAGTAATCGGCTCCAAGTCGAAGTGGCTGATTTCTTCAATTGCAGAACTTGGGTCCAGCTTTTCACTTTCGACGAACACGGCGACATCTTTGTAGTCTGTCAGATAAAGAGCGAACACTTCGGACAGCGACTGAACAGACCGTTCGGGAGCCAATGAACGGTAGGTGCGGTCCAGTTCGGTGACGGTAACGTCCACGCCCGTCCCCAAGGCGGCTTCAACCTCAATCGGCTCTGAAACCCGCACATCTACAAGATCATCCCTCAACAGAAGGATTTTGTAACCGAGTAACTTCTTCCCTTGTCGATAGCGAACGGACCACTCTGCGGCACGGCCTAAAGCTAAGGCCTTGAGGCGTCCCCTGCCTTCTTTGCCGTGCAGCAATCGACCTTTGCCCTTGGATTTGCTGCCGTGTCGTTTCCACGAGCCGCCAAGCTTGCCAAACAACTCCTCGACTTCACCATGGGGAAAACCGTGCCCGTTGTCTCGGACGGTTATTGAGCGCATAGCGATGTCGTCACTTTCGATTTCCACATCGACGCGCATCGCATCTGCATCTAGGGCGTTCCAAATCAGTTCGGACAAAGCTTGGATCGGATTTGCGCCGGCTTGTTTCTTGAGGTGGTCGCCTTCGACCTGAACACGAAAATGAACGTCAGCCATGAGTAACAAAGCCTTTTTTCCAATCCTGAGCCGAATGATGAGCAGGGCGAGCATCGCTCAACGCGGCTAGAAAGTTTGCGCATATCGCCTTTATGCAAGCCGAAGTTCGGATGCGGCTGACCATCGTCGCAATTGCAATTAATTGCAATCTTAAGGTGAGAATGCGCCAAAATTCCCACCAATTTCGCCCGCGCTTGGCAATCCATTGCATGGCCTTGCCGTAACCGGCCCCAGAATTCATGGGGGGCTCTGCGTCACTCGCTGGGCAGGAGCCAGGCCGTGAACGCCCATGCCGGGCTGCGATACCACTGCGACCACGGGTTCTCTTCCAGCATCTGGCGCAGGTGTGCCGCTGCCTCTGTTCGTCCTGCTGCTTCGCGCTCGGCAACATCCTCTTCGGTGATGCGGGTTCGATATGAAATGCTGCTGAAACGGGGGCCGTCTTGCAGAACGATGACTTCCATAGGGGCATCGACGGCCCAACAACCGCCGACATTCTGCACCCGATCATTCGCCACCAGCGCATACATAGTCTGAGCCGTAGACAGGCTTCGGCAAACGATTATGGACCCTTCTTCGATGTAGATAATCTCAGTGTTCTGCGCTGAAACTGTGGTCGCGGCCAGTGTGGCGGCAACTGAAATAGCAAACATTGTGGTTCTCATGTCTTACTCCCAACGAACAAAATGGTCCCGCCTATAGCTCCAATAAGTTCATGGCACGTTCCGCTTTTCCAGAACAAAACGTTCTTATGGATGCGTTTTGTCGAAATTTGAGAAATCGAGCGGAGGAACTGGGTATCTCCAATGCTGAGGCTGCGCGGCGTAGCGGTCTCAGCGAGCGGCGCTATGCGCATTATGTCAGCGGGGATCGGGAACCTGACCTCGCCACACTCGTTCGGATCGCCGAGGCGCTGGGTGTCACACCCAATCAGCTTCTCGGCCTCGAAGAAGCGCCAAAGGCCTCTCCACGCGACCTTCTGCTGCAACGTGTCCATTCCGCCGCGCAGGGCGTCTCTGACGGCGTTCTTGAGGTTATCGCGGTGCAGGTGGAGGCATTGGCTGGGAAGCGCCTGTAAGGCCCTATTCCAGCCCCTCACAGAAGCACCCCAGCCGCGTTGCCCTCGAACAGTTCGCCGTCGCGAATATAGCGACCCAGCATTGCATCAGACTTGTGCCCAGTTTGCTGCCTGATCTTGTAAGAAGCGACACCGGCCTTGGCGGCTGACGTGCAAAACCCCGCTCTCAGCGAATGGCCGGAGAACCCGGTTGGGTCCAACCCCGCTGCGACCATTCGCTCTCGCAGGATGATCGGGACAGCCTCACCAGACAGGCGGGTATCCTGAATGCGATCCAGCCAATCGACTGGCTTAAAGACCGCTTGCCCAATGTCGCTAGCAACATCACGCCAAGCCAGCAAAGCGCGAACCGGACAATGCCGCGTTCGCCCGATGGGCACCCCCACCTTGCGCCCAACCCCGGTCTGATCGGTCTTGGAACGGCGCAGCGTTATCACCGTGCCTTCGCGGACTTCTTCAACATCGGACCAGTTCAAGCCCACCAATTCGGAACGTCTGAACCCTCCCGCGAACCCGGTCAGAAGCAAGGCTTTGTCCCTGATGTCCCTGCGTGTCTCTCCCATCGCGTCGAGGACCAGAAAAAGGTCTTCACGGCAGAGGGGCTTGGCCTGATGCTGATTTCCACCATGCGTCCGCTGGATGCCACGGATGACTGACTTCACCAGTTCGGTTTGACACGGGTTCGGCCAGCCGTTGGCCTTATGGACTTTCCCCAGTGTCGCAACACGACGGGTCAGCGTCGATACCGCCAGTTTGTCAGCAAAGCGCGACAGGTAAAGAGCAACATCGTCAGGGGATGCAGGGAGTTCACCGCCTGCCTCTAGGAAGTGGGTCAGGTCGCCCATGTATGCCCGCTTAGTGTTTTCCGACAGGCTGGCCGAAATCAGCTCTTGCAGCCGTGCATCCGCCGGATGATTGCAGTTAATTGCAATCGGGCTGGCGTTCGCTCTGACCAGGGTCTGAGGCTCCGATATGTAAATGTTATCGGAGGTGCCGAAGGTGTTACTCATTGTGCTGACCTCCGACCACCGTCCGCCGAATGCAGTTCAGCAGTGGCAAATCCTCACGCATCAGGTCCAACGCTTGAACTGCGGCAAGTGGGTCTATCCCCAACGTCTCGAACATAAGCTGTGAGCGCAGCCGGTCACTGAGGTCGCCCCCAACACGGCGGGCAAGAACACCGCCTTCGACCCGAAAGAGAACCTGCCCCAGGAACCCAACCTGCTTCTGCTTCGGAACCATGGAACGGGCAAATTCGGCTATGCCTGCATTTGTCACCAGCAACCGGGTCATTGCTAATTTGCCTTCGCGAGTGAACATGTCGAATGCCCACCCCGGCACTCGCCCGATCATCGCTTCTTCTGGCATTCGGTCATCAGCGGCTTCGTCCCGCAGCCCGTTCTCCAAGGCCAGAAGCGCAAGCAGCGGAGGCAGTGCCTCCTGCGTCTTGCGATACCCTTCGCGGCAAATCGCCAATGTGGTTGGGGCGGTGCCGAGTTCGTCTAGCAGGTCGAAGGCCAACGCGACTTCACCTCTTCGTGCGGGAAACTTCCATCCCGGTCGGTCGGTGCCGAGCAGGAACAAAACGGACAGGGCGCGAATGTGTAGGTTGTGTGTCGTCAGTGCAGTCAGACGCAGCCGGGGGTTGGTTTCGGCACTGAGGGAGCGGCGGTCATCGGCAAGACCGGGTAGCGCCTCCAGAGCCATGAACAAATCATCGCTAGCGCGGCTCTTTCTGCTTTGCGTCAGCCGCTGAACCACAACCGAAGCGACGTTCCAATCCCCGCCCAGATCACGGCGGAACCGCTTTCCCGTCAGTGCGGCTGTGGTCAGCCCCACGGCCTCTAGATCGGCAAGACCAACGTCCTCGAAGGCAATGCCCCCAAGCCGACGCCAGAGACGATCCGGGGCATCTCGGTGCAATGTGGCGGCAGCTTTCAGCGCAAGGTCACAACGACCTCGGCGGACAGACTTCTGGAGCAAGCTCATCGCCAGCCAAGGCGATATGTCTAGAGGCTGAGGTGGAGCCACATCCCCGCCGTCAATTACCTCCGCCAGCAACGCGTTGCGGAATGGGTCTATTCTCTTCGTGGTGTCCATATGATCCCTCCTTGGAACAAGGGGGATCAGGGACATCTGACCCTCTATAAGCGTATCCCAGTGGCCTACCTATGGAAGGGAAAACGGCCAGATTGACGGCCTGTCGGCCATATTTTGACAAAGGTTTGCCCCCGCAAAACCCGCCCGGATTTCCACTTTCGATTTCAGATGTGTTGCTGTGATTGCAGTTAATTGCAGAAAATCACTGGTGTCTCAAAAACTGTCCCCGAGACACTTAAAACCAACCGTTTTTGGCAAGGCGGGTCTTTTCAATCATTGGCTCCCAACCAAGCCATGTTTGCTCGGGTTGCCACCACGGTTTTGTGTGCTGGGCGAGCCACTTTCTGTATCTCTTGCGATAGCTGTCTTCGGGTAGCATTTTGAGGGCCACGGGCAGCCCCCGCACATGGACCGCGTCACTGAACAGATGCCAGACATACTCTTTTCCCTTGGGTTCCCCCGGTGGTGGCGTTGGCGGCAGATCAACAAATGCCAGATGAGAGAAAGCGTTGGGGAGGCTGGGGAGCGATTTAACAGGCTGAGCCTGTGATCTCAGCACACGTTCTACCCGCGTTGCCTTACCTTTCGCCCATGCCTGCTTCTTGGCCATCCGCTTTTGCGCACGATCATAGATGCGCGTCTGGTTACCCTTTTTCTTCCCGAACATCACCGTTTCGAGCTGTCCTGCATTGGACCAAGTCTTAACGGTCGTGGTCTGCTGCGGCAGGATGTGCAGGTTACTCATCGAGACGCCGGGGAGATCGACTGATACCTCAATCATGCTGATCATCCCCGCGTCTATGAACGCGTCCCAGCCGTCATCAATCATGGATTTGAGCGCGATGTGCATCTCTTCTAAACCCTGATTTCCCAGGTCATGCGGAGAGAAGCTCAACGATATTCGTGCCGCGCATTTATCCGCGTGTCGATATTGCATGAAAGGGCGGTGCTTCATCTTCAACGGCGAGTTGAGTGCAACGCGCCACGCTTTGTTGTATCCCCCAGAGGTCTTCGCTGGTGGGTAGGTCTGCGTATCTGCCAACTGTGCCCAGATATTGCTGTGTATGGCTTCCGATGCAGCATTCGGTGAGAAGTTGATACCAACCGTCATTCGATCAATGAATGGCTGAGCCTTATCATGTGTTTCTGGGGGTGTTTGGGACTTGTTATACGCAGACACCTTTTTCTTGATAATTTTGATCGCCACGTCTGTAATCTACTTCCCGACTGCTCGTTCCCGCTCAATGAGGTCATTCAATGCGGGAACGTCAAAGCTGATCTTGTCCACGTATGACTGCCGCAATGACAGCTTGGCACCGTGACCATAGCTGGCCGTGATGCTTTTGTCGGAGTGACCGAGGATCGCTTTCAGAATGTAGTCCGGTGCTTCTATGTCGCGCAAGGCATCCGTAAACAGGTGCCTGAAACTGTGAAACACCTTTTTGTCTCCGTGAAAGCCAAAGGAGTTTCCGTATCTGCTCCACCATTTCGAGAAGTTGTGCGAGTAGAAACCGTTCTTGCCCGGCTCGACTTCAGGAAAAAGCTGCTTTCCAAGCGCGGTGTCGCCTCGGCGTTCCAAGAGCCCTAAATCAATCAAAGTGTGATGAACCGGGACCAGCCTCAAGCTGGTGTCAGTCTTGACCTTCTTGTCGGCGTCTTCGGAGCGGTTGATGTCGAACACCCAAACCCCATCAACGGATTTCAAATCTATCCGATGCAGCTGGGCGATTTCACCCAATCGCATACCCGAGAACAACCCAATTAAGGGTATCCAGAACTTGGCATCTTTGAAGACATGATCGCCCTTGGTGCCTGCCCGCGCCTCACTGGCGCGACCCGTGTAAACGGGAGTGGTGAAGATGATCTGCAAGTCTTCACGAGAGTAGGGGCCGCCTGTCTGCGCCTTTTGTTTTTTACCGGCCACGGCAACCTTTTGCCCCGGAACCGTGTCCAGATAGCCTTCCTCGGCGGCCCAGTTCAGCATGGCGCGGAAAAACCTGAGCCTCTTCTCCTGCGTGGCATAGGCCAGATAAGGGCCGTTCTCGTTCTCAGCGGCGAGTTTTGAGAAGGTTTTCCCAGCCGCTGCCTTGGCTTTAAGGGCGTTCGGGGGCATCCGCTTGAGCAGGTCCCTGATCCCGCGAATATCCGCATCGCTGATCGCCCGGAGCGGACGGCTCGATGGGATCACCTCGTACACGATCCGCATCGTGACATCGAAATCTGCGATTGTCTTAGCAGCGTCCCCAACTGCCAGTTTGTAGTCGCGGAACCGCATTGCAATTAACTGCAATGTCTCGCTGCCAGATTGGTCCTTCTCCCCCTCCATCGGTTGATAGCCTTTCGCCGCCATACCGGCAAATCGGGGGTCGCCTTGGCCGAGACCAGAAAAATCACCCGTCAAATCACCGATTAACCGACGATACTGTTCGATTTTGGCCAGCGTGATCCCGCGACAGGCGTGTCTGATCGCCCCGAGATTAGCCTTGCCTCCGCTGGGTAGGAGAGGAGCCAGAAGCTCGTTGGCGTCGCTCTGGACGCCTTGACTGAAATTGCCTGACTTAAGCTGCGCTTGGAAGTCCTCGATCAAGGCAGGCATGGCCTTGGCTTCTGTGTCTGCGTCCAGCGTGGTGTCATCCATCAAGACTTCTGTGAACTCCAGAGACCAGTTCAGGGCCTTCTGAAAGTAAGCCTTAATCTCGGCGTCGATCTCCTCGAATGTCGGGCCTTTCTGCATGCACAGCCCCTGAAAAAACATGTCCAACGAATTGCTGAGGTAGCGGCACCTTAGCGTCGCCTCCTTTCGGTTAACAGTTCGTAAAGATGTCGAGACCTCAGCCCTGCCCACCATTCTCACCAAGTGGCGCGGCACAGCCATGCGAAAATAATATGTCGTGCCTCGCAGCACGAGATGCGGAGTAATGCCCATCCTTGGCGCTCCCACTGTAGCAGTGTTCTGTAGCAGGAGCCGGATTTGCCAGTTTCGCTCTTGTAAAACTTTAGGTTGACCAGTGGGTTACAGGTCAAGTGGCGGAGACGAAGGGATTCGAACCCTCGAGACGGTTTCCCGTCTACTCCCTTAGCAGGGGAGCGCCTTCGACCACTCGGCCACGTCTCCACCTGCTCGTTTATCTGGACGGACACTCGGGAACAAGAGGGATTTCAGTGAACCGTCAAGCGGTCGCCGCACGCGCCAATCTGCGTTCGCGGAAAAACGTGTAGAGCCCTGTCGCCAGGATCAACACGGCACCGCAAAGCGTCAAAAGATCAGGGCGTTCACGGAACACGACCACTGCCACGACCAGCGAAAAGAGAAGCCGGGTGTAGCGGAACGGTGTGATCACAGCAGAGGGCGCAATGCGTGTGGAGGTGATCAGCGCATAGTAGGCCACCGCGCCCGACACGATCGCCGCGCCTAGCCAAAGGCCCGACTGACCCGACACATGCCCCATGGGCGCACCGGAGATCAGTAGCAGAAGCACCCCTGCCGGGATCAATATGACAAACCCCTGCAAGGCGAGGATGTTGGTGGGAATGTCCATATCCATCCGGCGGGTGATCAGGTCCCGTGCAGTGATCGACAGAACGGTGACCAGCACAAACAGAGCATTTGGATCAAACCCGTCAAACCCGGGCCGGATGATCATCAAGACGCCCAGAAATCCGATGATCACAGCCGTCCACCGACGCCAGCCCACTTCTTCACCCAGAATAATCGCAGCGCCCATGATAATGACCAAGGGCGTCGCCTGAAAGACCGCCGCGAAGGTCGCGAAATCCACCAAGGAAAGCGCAGTTGTCAAAGACATCGCAGCCGACGCCTCTGCCACCATGCGCCAGATGGGCAGGGCACCCCATGATTTTCGTGACACAAGGCTCTGACCGTTGAACGCCGCCACCCCCGCCATCAGCAGCGACGCGCCCACGCCCAAGAACAACAAAACCTGCCCCACAGACCACACAGAGGACATCTGCTTGATTAGCATGTCCTCAACCGTGAACCCCGCCATGGCGAAGATCATCAACAGGATGCCTTTGGTGTTTTGCATGGACCGGCCTTTGATTTGGGGCCTTCAATAAAAGAACCCCGCGCGTGGCGGGGCTCCTGAATGAGATATTGGCGCGCGTCTTACATCCGCGAGGCAACGTTTTCCCAGTTCACCAGATTGCTGAGGAAATTGTCCAGATAGGCCGGACGCTTGTTGCGGAAATCGATGTAGTAGGAATGCTCCCACACGTCGCAACCCAGCAGGGCAGTTTGACCAAAGCAAAGCGGGTTCACGCCGTTTTCCGTCTTGGTCACTTTCAGACCGCCATCAGAGTCTTTGACCAGCCACGCCCAGCCGGAACCGAATTGGCCCGCGCCTGCGGCAGCAAACTGGTTCTTGAATTCGTCAACGGTGCCGAAACTTTCCTTGATGGCCGATTCCAGTTCACCGGGCATACCGGTGCCGCCGGGCGCCATCATTTCCCAGAACTGGTTATGGTTCCACAGCTGGGAGATGTTGTTGAAGATACCGTTCTGGGCCACCGCGGAGCTGTCATAAGTGCCGGTGATGATTTCTTCCATCGACTTGCCGTCCCATTCGGTGCCGGCAATCAACTTGTTGCCGTTGTCGACATAGGCCTTGTGGTGGATGTCGTGGTGGTACTCCAGCGTTTCCTTGGACATGCCGTGACCGGCAAGTGCGTCATGGGCGTAGGGAAGGTCGGGAAGTTCGAAAGCCATCGATGGGGCTCCTTTTTAATGCAGGTCCGTCTTCCCTCTAATGAAAGCCGGGGCGGGGGAAGGTCAAGGGCAAAGGGGGAAAATAAGGGTCACGCGGATCCTCGGAAAAGGCGCTTGAGTGGCCCGTACTGGCTAATACCTACGCCTGAAAGGATCAGCGCCATGGCCAAAAGCAGGCTGGGCGGCAATGGTTCCGACAGGATGGTGACACCAAAAATGACCGACCAGATCGGCACCATGTAATTCACCAGCCCCATGAAGACCGGCCCGGCATCCTTGATCACTTGGATCAGGATGATCTGCGCGATCCCCGTCGGCAATAGCCCCAGATAGATGAGCGCCCAAAGACTGGGGCCCTCCGGCCAGGCCGGCCAGCCCTCGGAGTAAAGCGCATAGGGCGTGAAGATCGCCGCTGCCACTGTCAGCGTCGCGGCGGCCAATTCCAGAAGATCGGTTTTCGGGCTGAGACGGGTGCAGATCGATCCCATGGCATAACACGCCGCGGCACCCACGCAGGCCAACCGCGCCAGCAGTTCGAAATCAGCACCGGTGCTGGCAAAAGCCCCCGGACCAATCAGGACAAAGACACCCATTGATCCAAGCCCGAAGCCGACCACACGGCGCAAGGTCATTCGTTCCCCGACAACCAGAAAATGCGCCAGTGGAAGGGTAAAGAGCGGCACCACCGCCATGCTGACCCCGGCAAAGCCCGAGGCCACGAATTGCTGC
Organism: uncultured Roseovarius sp.; assembly: GCA_964389425.1. Classification (GTDB taxonomy): domain Bacteria; phylum Pseudomonadota; class Alphaproteobacteria; order Rhodobacterales; family Rhodobacteraceae; genus Roseovarius. Next base: position 899 of record CAYMEC010000006.1, on the reverse strand, counting down.
CCCCAACTGAGCAGTGCAAAGGGTATGGCATTGGACAAGAGCGCCATGCCGAGGATAAACACCCACAGCCGTCCCGACCCGCGCAATTTGGGAACGGATTTCCCGCGCGCCATGTTGAGCGAGAGCAAAAACACCGCGCCCAGACAAAGCCGCACTGCCACCAGCGTGAGTGGCCCGGTGCCTTCCAGCGCCACGGTCGTCGACATGAACGCCGCGCCCCAGATCACGCCAAGCGCGGAAATACGCAGCCAATTGATAGGGGCGATATCGGTCATCTTGCAGCCTTTACCGAAAAGGGCGCCCTCTTGAGGCGCCCTTCTCTAGATACCATCGCGTGACGCGACACAAGCGGGGTCGTTCAGTTCTTTTCCTGATCCACCAGCTTGCCTGCGGAAATCCACGGCATCATGGCGCGGAGCTTCTCACCCACTTCTTCAATCTGGTGGGCGTCATTCATGCGGCGCGTGCCTTTGAAGAAAGGCTGACCCACGGCATTTTCCTGCATGAAGTCACGCACGAATTTACCCGTCTGGATGTCGCGCAGGATGGCCTTCATTTCTGCCTTCGTCTGGTCATAGGGCAGAACGCGCGGGCCGGAGACATATTCACCATACTCCGCCGTATTGGAGATGGAGTAGTTCATGTTCGCGATCCCGCCTTCATAGATCAGATCGACAATCAGCTTCACTTCATGCAGGCACTCGAAATAGGCCATCTCGGGCGCATAGCCTGCTTCGACCAGCGTCTCGAAGCCCATGCGAATGAGTTCCACCAGACCACCGCACAGCACGGCCTGTTCGCCGAAGAGGTCAGTCTCGCATTCCTCACGGAAATTGGTTTCAATGATGCCATACTGGCCGCCGCCGATGGCGGAGCAGTAGGAGAGAGCGTGTTACAGA
>CAYMEC010000005.1:0-87086 GCA_964389425.1 uncultured Roseovarius sp. | reverse complement strand
CACCATATCCGCCACTACGCCATGGGCCGCGCCGCCTTGGCAAAGCTCCACCGTGCCAAGACGCAGGATGTTGCGTACGTTCAGCGCAGGTCGTTTGCGCAAGTACCTGTCCAAAAGCCGGTCGGCCCGTTCCAACCCGCGCAGCACATCCAACGCCAGCCTCTGACCGCGCGCGCGGTCCTGCGGGCTGTAACGATCCAGCGCACCTTTTTCGATCATCTCGGACAGTTGCCGATGGTCAATGAGCACACCATTGAGAAGATAGATTGCAGCCTTGCGGGCGGGCGCGGCGGTTTCACTCATCTAGACGTCCTTGGCAACTTTCCTTGGCGACAGGTCCAGCGCGGCATATATCAAGGCCAAGACGCGTAAGAAAGGCTTACCATGAGCGAGACCAAAAAGGATCTGCCGCCTGCCGCCCAACGGGCCTTGGCCGAGGCCGAAGAGCGGCGCAAGGATGCAGAGAAAATAGAACGCCCCAAGGAATTGGGCGGCCGCAAAGGGCCGGAGCCCGTGCGTTATGGAGATTGGGAAAAAGGGGGGCTGGCAATCGACTTCTAGTCGGTATCAGCCGCCTTTGAGCTGCAGGTCGGCAAATTCACCGGTTCCTTTGTCGGATATGAACCGCACTGTGCGCCCTTGAAGTTTGACCATCTGGCAATTTGCGCCAAGGTCGCGCTGACCCCAGAACAGGTCACGGCAGAAATACCCCCCCTGCCAACGCCATGCGCCCTTCACATCACGACCAAACGCACGCCCGTCGATGCGACCATCGGGTGTCACCACAAGGTTGATACCAAACCGTGTCAGTTCGCGCCCATTCATCAAGGACACGAAGACCGATTTGTTTTCGATCTGCTTGAATCCGTCTGCTTGCGCCTGTGTGGCAACAGCAGGTGCCAGAAACACGATTAAAGCAAGTGCAATGGAAGGCAGCCGCATGTCATTTTCCCGTCTTGTTGGGGAGTGGTACGCGCGCCGGCTGCAATCGGATCAAATTAATTCTTTGGTGTATCAGGCAGATTTCAGCCCAAGCACATCCAGCATGTCATATTCGCCGGGTTTCCGGCCCTGCCCCCACAATGCGGCCTTGAGCGCGCCGCGGGCAAACACGGCTCGGTCGGAGGCCACGTGGCGCAGCGTGATCCGCTCTCCAGCGGCTGCGAATAGCACGTCATGTTCGCCCACGATATCGCCGCCGCGAATGGCGTGAAACCCGATCTTGCCCGGCGCCCGAGCTCCGGTGATCCCGTCGCGCGCGCGATCAGACGCAGTGTCGAGCGACACGCCGCGCCCTTCTGCGGCGGCCTGCCCCAACATCAAGGCGGTGCCCGACGGCGCATCGACCTTCTGATTGTGATGGGATTCGATAACCTCGATGTCATAGTCTTCATCCAGTGCGGCGGCGACCTGTCGCGTCAACTGCACCAGAAGGTTTACTCCAAGGCTCATGTTGCCCGCACGCACGATGGTGGCGTGGCGGGCAGCAGCCTTGATCCTGGTCAGGTCCTCTTCCGTCATGCCCGTGGTGCCGATGACATGGACGCAGCGGGCCTGCGCTGCCAGCGCCGCATAGTCCACGGTGGCGGCAGGGGCCGTGAAATCGAGTATGCCATGGGCCTTGGCAATCACAGCGAGAGGATCATCACTGACCGTCACGCCCATGGCCGCTCCGCCCATCACCTCACCCAGATCTTTCCCGATCCACGGGTGGCCCGGCACCTCCAGCGCGCCGACCAGTTTCGCCCGGTCAGACGCGTTCACAGTATCGATCAGCATCTGGCCCATCCGACCAGACGCACCAGTGACCACAAGGCCGGGCAGGTCTGCCATTGTCTTCTTCCTTTTGTCTCGCCCCTCCCTATCCTAGCCGTTCCATCTTGGCAAAGGATCACGCAAGCCTTAGATGCAGGCCCATGGCAAAGAACAAGTTCCATGACGGCCCCGGGCCATCACAGCGCCAATTGCGAGTGGGCGAACTGATCCGCCGCACCCTTTCAGAGGTGCTGGCCCGTGGGGACGTGCACGATCCTGATCTCAACCGCCTGTCCGTGACAGTGGGAGAGGTGCGCACATCGCCCGATCTGAAGATCGCCACAGCCTATGTGCTGCCGCTGGGCGGGGAAGGGCGGGAAGACGTAATTGACCTTCTGGCGAGGAACAAAAGTGAGTTGCGCCGCATCATCGGCAAGAAACTTGCATTGAAATTCGCGCCGGATCTTCGGTTTCGCATAGATGAGACCTTTGATCAGTTGGACGAGACCCGCCGCCTCTTTGCCCAGGACAATGTGCGGCGGGACATCGAAGGATGATCCGACTGTGGGCCATCGCCTTGGCGCTGATGCCCCTTTCGGCGTTCGCCTGCGAATCCGTTCAGTATGAGGGGGCCAGCTACACCATTTGTCGTGTGGATGCCACCACACAGGACATTCGCCTGTTTCTGACCGATCCGGAGAATGGATCGACGCTCGGCACCTTTCGGAATGTCGATGAGCTTTTGGAAAAATCCGGTGAGAAACTGACGCTTGCCATGAATGCGGGCATGTACCATTCGGACCGGCGCCCGGTGGGGCATTACGTTGAAAACGGCGAGCAACAGGCCCCTCTGATCACCGCCGATGGCCCCGGGAATTTCGGGTTGCTGCCCAACGGGGTGTTCTGTGTGCAGGACGGCGCCGCGCGGGTCGTGGAAAGCCGCCGCTTTGAGCGGGAAGCCCCCGCCTGCCGATTTGCAACGCAATCCGGGCCAATGCTGGTGATCGACGGGGCCCTGCACCCAAGGTTCCTTGAAAGTTCCGACAGCACGTTCATTCGCAACGGGGTGGGTACGTCTGCCGATGGGCGCACAGCGTGGTTTGCGATTTCGGATGAGCCGGTGAATTTCCACGCTTTCGCCTCTCTTTTCCGCGACCTGCTTGGGACACCTCAGGCGCTCTATTTTGACGGAAACATCTCCCGGCTTTATGCACCCAAGCTGGGCCGCAATGATCTGGGCTTTCCGATGGGGCCGATTGTGGGTGTGGTGACCGGCAGCGATTGACGCCTGTCAGCGCTATTGGTAGCCCGCACATCTACGAAATACGCAGGACAACACATGGCACGCAAGCGCAAGGGCCGCGATATCTCTGGCTGGTTGGTGGTGGACAAGCCAGAGGGCATCACATCGACCGCTGTCGTGAACAAGGTACGCTGGGCGTTGCAGGCCAAGAAGGCCGGACATGCGGGCACGCTTGATCCGGCGGCAACGGGGGTTTTGGCCGTGGCCTTGGGGGAGGCGACAAAAACCGTGCCTTACGTGACGGACGCGTTGAAAGCCTATGAGTTTTCCGTCCGCTTCGGGGAACGCACGAATACCGACGATGCCGAGGGTGAAGTGATCCATCGCTCCGACCTGCGCCCCACGGAAGAGGAGGTCAAGGCCGCCCTGCCCGCGTTTCTGGGCGACATCGAACAGGTTCCCCCGCAGTTTTCCGCCGTGAAGATCGACGGCGAACGCGCCTATAAACGCGCGCGCGATGGGGAGGAAATGGACCTCGCTGCGCGGCCCTTGTGGGTCGAGGAATTGTTGCTCACGGACCGGCCTGACGATGATCATGTGACCTTGGAGATGGTGTGCGGCAAAGGCGGCTATGTCCGATCCATCGCTCGGGATCTGGGGGAGGCGCTTGGCTGCCATGGACATGTGGCGTGGCTGCGGCGAATCTGGTCAGGGCCCTTCAAAGCCGAAGATGGGCTCAGCATGGAACAAATCGAAGCGATGGCCCGAAATCCGGACCTGGACGGACATGTATTGCCCATCGAACTGGGTCTTGCCGATCTGCCGCGTGTCACTTGTTCCGAAGAAGCAGCTGCGCGCCTGCGCAACGGCAATGCTGCGCCGGTCGTGGCCCATGGTCTGGACTTTGGTGCAGAATGTTGGGCGGCTTGCAAGGATCAGCCGATCGCGATCGGGCGGTTCCGGGCTGGCATGCTGGAGCCGGCGCGCGTGTTCAACTTCGGAGCCAGCGCGTGACAGCCCCTGACACCCTTCACAATCCCGGCGGCAAGGTCCGGATTAAGCTGCCCGATGGAGTGATCGGGGGGGCACGTTTTTCGGAATGCGGCAGGTATCGACAGGCGCTGACGCGGGATTGGACACCCGCCGGGTCCACCCCGCGCGCGGTGCTGTTTGTGGGAATGAACCCTTCGGTCGCGGCGGCTGATGTGTCTGATCCGACCTGTCATCGGGAACTTATGTTCGCCCAGGATTGGGGCTTTACCCGCTATCTGAAGGGCAATGTTCTGGACTGGCGCGCCACGTCGCCCAAGGATATCCCGCATGATCCAGATGCGGCCTGTAGCAATGAAAACATTCCCGTTCTTCGCGACATGGCGGCAGAGGCTGACCTGATCATCATGGCCTATGGCAGGCTGCACAAGCGGCACCATGGGGTTCTGGAGCATGTGATCGCCACCATGGTCGAGAGCGGCAAGCCGCTACAGTGTCTTGGACTCAACAAAGACGGATCCGCCAAACACCCGCTTTACTTGCGCAAAGACACCAAGCCCATACCCTACCCGTCATAATGCTGGAACGAAAAAGGGCGCCCCGAATGGAGCGCCCTTTGGTGTTTATTGCGAAGTGTTATTCGTCTGCATCGAGCGAGAGTGCGACAAAGCGCGGATCACCGGCGCGGCGCACAAGCAGCAGGAGCGATTTGCGTCCGGCATCTGTAGCTTCCGTAATGCGGTCTTCAAGGTCAGACACAGTGCGCAGGGTTTGCTGACCGGCTTCAGTGATCAGATCACCGGCGCGCATGCCTTTCTCATAGGCCTCAGACAGGGTGTCGACGTCCGTCACGACCAGCCCTTCGGCATCATCTGCCAGTTCCAGCTGTTCGCGCAGTTCGTCGCTGATCGGGGTCAGCGTCAGTCCGAGGAAAACCTGCTCTTCCGGTTCCTGGGCATCATCGGATCCGGGCCGTGCGGCGGGGATCACACCTTCTGCCACTTCACGACGGCCAAGCGTCACCTTCAGCGTCTGAGTCTGGCCTTCACGGAAGACAACCACCCTCACGGTTTTGCCAACTTCCGTATTGCCCACGCGGCGCACAAGACCGCGTGTGTCGGCTACATCGGCACCATCAAAGCTGATGATCACGTCGCCAGCCAGCATGCCCGCATCTTCTGCCGGGCCTTCGGGCACGTCTGTCACCAAGGCGCCTGCGACCTCATCAAGGCCAATGGCTTCGGCAACGTCTTCGGTCACATCCTGGATGCGCACACCCAGCCACCCGCGACGGGTTTCACCAAATTCGCGCAGTTGATCCACTACGCGGATGACAACATTCGACGCCATGGAAAAACCGATGCCGATGGACCCACCTGTCGGGCTGAGGATCGCCGTGTTCACACCCACGACTTCGCCGTCGAGGTTGAAAAGCGGCCCGCCCGAGTTGCCGCGGTTAATGGCGGCGTCGGTCTGAATGTAGTCGTCATACGTGCCCGAAAGCGCCCGGTTGCGCGCCGACACAATGCCCGCGCTGACAGAAAAGCCCTGACCCAGCGGGTTGCCCACGGCGACCACCCAATCGCCCACACGGGCGTTGTCGCTGTCACCGAAGCTGACGAACGGCAGTGGCTCATCGGTGTCCACTTTGAGCAGGGCAATGTCCGTTTTTGGGTCCGTGCCGATTATTGTCGCTTCCAGTTCTTCACCAGAAAAGAACTCGATGATGATCTCATCGGCGGATTCGATGACGTGGTTGTTGGTCACCACATAGCCATCCTCGGAAATCACAAATCCGGACCCCAGCGCTGAACTGCGGCGCGGGCGATCGCCATTGTTGCGATCCTGGAATTCGCGGAAGAAATCCTCAAAGGGGGATCCTTCGGGGACAATCGGGGATTGGTTCGTGCTTTGAGACACGACGGTCGACGTGGTGATGTTTACCACCGCCGGGCTGACCCCTTCGGCCAGATCGGCAAAACTTTCTGGCCGCGCCTGCGCGACGATGGCTTGCGCCAGAATCAGCACGCTGGCCAACAGCGTCAGCCAGAGCGCCCGCACTGACATGCGTTGATCAATTGAGAGAGAGCGTGTGTTTGCGTTCAATGGAAGGTCCTCCGGTTTCTCCGGCCTTAATGGGTCGGGGGTATTTTTGCCGCTTCCCTAGCATTTAGGAACGCATGGCCCGATCGCAAAGTCCAGTCATGAATGTCACGGCTATGTGAAACTGATTTCGGCATCACAATACCACAGTCAAGGCCACGCCCCCAACTGGCGCGCGCACCAGACAAAGATCAAACCCAGAACAATGCAGAAGATACCAATCAAGCGGCGGGCTTCAACGCTGAGCTCGCGCAGAGCCGAGAGCATTTGTTCAATCAAAGAAGGGGCAAGTGCGTACACCAGCCCCTCCAATATCAACACCAACCCAAAGGCCAGAAAGACGTATTCCATTCAGGCGCAACCCATTACTGCGCCGCCTGCGCCGTACCCGAAGCGCTGACACCCGAGCCGGATGACACCGAGTCCGCATTTCTGGCCGCAACGCCCTGATCAGAGCGCAGATAGTTGAAGAACTCACTATCCGGAGACAGCACCATGGAGGAGTTTGACCCGGGAAGTGCACGACGATACGCGTTGAGAGAGCGGTAGAATTCGAAGAATTCGGCATCCGCGCCAAAGGCGTCCGCAAAGATCGCGTTGCGGCGGGCATCGGCCTCACCACGCACGATCTCGGCTTCGCGGGTCGCTTCAGACGTGATCTCGATGTTGGTCCGGTCAGCCTGGGCACGGACACGCTGTGCGGCCTCGTTACCACGGGCAATCTCGTCCGCAGCTTCCCGTTCACGTTCTGCCCGCATCCGGGCAAACGTGGCGTCGAGGTTCTGGCTCGGAAGGTCCGTGCGCTTCAGACGCACGTCGATGATCTCAATGCCCAATTCGTTGGCTTGCGTCACGGCCCCGTTCCGAATGCGCAGCATGAGCGCGGCACGGTCGGAACTCAGAATGTCATTGGACGCGACCGAACCGAGGATTTCCCGTGTCTGGGATCGCAGGATGGAGTCAAGACGATCTTCGGCAGAAGCGATGCCGCCAACACCCACGGCCTGACGGAAGCGTTCCACATCGGTGATCCGATAGCGCGCAAACGCGTCGACCACGAGACGGCGGTCATCCAGAGGTGTGACTTCAAGCGGATCGATATCACGGCTCAGGATCCGGTCATCATACCGAACGACCTCTTGGATGAGTGGAATTTTGAACGCCAGTCCGGGTTCTTCCTTCACGCGTTTGATCTGACCAAACTGCAGCACGAGCGCTTTTTCGCGTTCATCCACGATGAAGATGGAAGACAGCGCCACAGCCACGAGCACGGCCAGAATAGGGAGCAAAAAGGTTGTCTTTTTCATATCACTGACCTCCCGCCGGACGGCGCAATTCATTGAGCGGCAGATAGGGCACAATCCCTTGCGCACCGCCGGCCGCATCATCGAGGATGATCTTGTCGATATCGCCAAGCACCTCTTCCATCGCTTCGAGGTAGAGACGCTTGCGGGTCACTTCCGGCGCCTTTTGATATTCGCCCAGAACAGCGGTGAAGCGGCTCGCCTCACCCTCGGCTTCGTTCACGACCTGCGCGCGGTAGGCTTCCGCTTCTTCCAAGGACTGCGCCGCCTGACCACGGGCCTCCGCCAGAACACGCGCAGCATAGGCATCGGCCTCTTTCTCAAGGCGATCGCGTTCCTGTTCGGCGGCTTGCACGTCACGGAAGGCATCGATCACCTGCTGCGGCGGGTCGGCCTTGTCGAAATTCACGCGGATGATGTTGACGCCGCTGTCATAGCTGTCGAGTGTCAGCTGGATCAGGTCTTCGAGGCGCGATGCAATCACACCACGATCCCGGTTCAGGATCGGGGCAAGGTTGGATTGCGCGATGATTTCCCGCATGGCCGATTCAGACACGGCGCGGATCGACTGTCGCGGATCACGCAGGTTGAAGAGGAATTTCGCCGGGTCATTGATGTTCCAGACCACCTGGAAATCGATGTCGACAATGTTTTCATCACCCGTCAGCATCAGACCGGCTTCGGACCCACGTCCACCGACGCCGATATCTTCGTTCTGTTCCCGCGTCACAGCGAGTTTTTCATACGTCATCACCGGCCAGGGCGCGAAATTCAGACCCGGATTCTTGGTGGAGTGATACTCCCCCAAGAATAGCTGAACGGCCTGCTCTTCCGGTTTGACGGTGTAGAAGCTGGCCGCGGCCCAAAGCACGACCGCAATCAGCCCGCCGATAATGAACGTCCCACGTCCAAAGGTCGGTCCGCCATCTCCACCGGTGCCGCCCGTGCGGTTGCCACCGCCACGGCCGCCCATCAGAACGCGAAGTTGATCCTGGCCTTTGCGGACCAACTCATCGATTTCAGGCATCTGTTGCGGGCGCTCCGGCGGGCGTCTGCCGCCATTGTTGCCGCGACGATCATCGTCATCGCCGCCGCCCGAATTTCCGCCGCCCCAAGGACCGCCAGAATTTCCAGCCATGTGTGTTTTCCTTTGCTAATCTGCCGTGACCGGCCTTGTCTCTTAAACTGTGTAGTATCCCGCGATTTTCAAGCGCTTCTGACCGGCTCTTTCAGTGTCACGATCTCTTCGGACATCGTTGGGTGAACCGCAACTGTGCGGTCGAAATCCTCTTTCGTTGCGCCCATTTTCACAGCGATCCCCGCCAATTGGATCATTTCGCCCGCAGCAGGCGCGACGATATGACAACCCAGCACCTTGCGGGTTTCCTGACTTACGATCAATTTCATCAAAACCCTGTTGGGGCGGCCTGCGAAACTCTGCTGCATGGGCTTGAAGGATGTCGCGTAGACATGAATGGGTTCCTGATCTCGCGCCGCTTCCTCTGAAAGGCCCACGGTGCCCATCTCAGGTTGAGTGAAAATCGCCGTTGGGATCAGCGCATGATCCACCGGCGTCGGGTTGCCATTGAAGACCGTCTCGACAAATGCCATGCCTTCCCGGATCGCGACCGGGGTCAGGTTCACGCGATCCGTCACATCGCCGATGGCATAGATCGACGGCACGGCCGTCTGACTGTATTCGTCCACGACGATCTGGCCGCCACGTCCCAGTTGCACACCCACCTCTTCTAGACCCATGTCGCGGGTGTTGGGTGCGCGACCAGTGGCGAACATGACCTGTTCGAAAACCCGCTCCATCCCGTTGGTGGCCTTCACTCGGTAACCACCGTCGGTGGGCTCCATCTCCAGAATGTTGGTACCAAGGCGCAGATTGATCCCATTTTGGATCATTTCTTCGGACACAAGACCGCGCGCCTCTTCATCGAAACCGCGCAGGATCTGCGCACCGCGATAGAACTGGCAGACCTCAACCCCCAGACCATTGAGGATGCCCGCGAACTCACAAGCGATGTAGCCGCCCCCGATGATCAGGATGGACTTGGGCAGTTTGTCGAAATGGAACATGTCATCACTGACCAGACCGTGTTCCGATCCCGGAAAATCAGGGCGCACAGGGGATCCACCGGTGGCCACGAGGATATGCTTGGCGGAGAAACTTTCCCCGGTGGACAGACTGACAGTGTGCGGGTCCGAGATGACCGCATGGGCGTCATAGGTGGTCACGCCATTGCTGCCGAGGATCTTGCGGTAGACGCCTTCAAGGCGGTCAAGTTCTGCATGCAGTTTGCCTTTGAACGCGTCCCAGTTGAAACCGCCAATATGCGCATCCCAGCCATATTCCTGTGCGTCGGCGACCATTGCCGGGTATTCACTGGCAAAGACCATGAATTTCTTTGGGACACAGCCCCGGATCACACATGTGCCGCCATACCGATCATGTTCAGCCAAAGCGACTTTCGCCCCGGACTGCGCCGCCACCCGGGCCGCGCGCACACCGCCCGATCCGCCGCCGATGACGAAAAGATCATAATCAAAATCCATGTTTCAGTCCTGCATGTCGGAGAAGAGATTGTCCGATTCCACGAAATCCAGACGATCTTCTTCCACTGTGCCTTCATTGATGTCGCGCGTTTCCACCCGCCCGTCACCATGGCCGAGGACAACAATGTCGCAGATGTCCATGAAAAGCCCGTTTTCAACGACACCCGGGATTTGGTTCAGCACGCTGGCGAGTTGCCGCGCGTTGCCGATGCGGCCCAGATGCAGATCGAGGATGTAGTTGCCTTCATCCGTTACGTAGGGCTGCGACCCGTTCATGCGCAGCGTGGTATCGCGGCGCAGAACGTCCATGGAAATCAGGAATTCCTCGATCAGGCTCTTGGTGGTCTGCCAGCCAAAGGGGATAAGCTCGACCGGCAAGGGAAAGGCACCCAGCGTGCCCACTTCCTTGCCCACATCAGCGATCACGATCATCTGGTCGCTGGCCGTCGCCACGATCTTTTCCTGTAGCAGCGCCCCACCGCCACCTTTGATCAGGTTGAGTTCGGGATCGAATTCATCCGCCCCGTCGATGGTGATGTCGAGCCACTTGGCCTCATCAAGACTGATCACCTCAATGCCTACATCCCGAGCCAGTTCGGCCGTGCGGGTGGAGGTGGGTACGCCGCGAATGTTCAAGCCATCTTCGCGCACCAATTCGCCCAGGCACCGCACCATCCAGGCGGCTGTGCTGCCCGTGCCAAGCCCCACGCGCATTCCGTCCTCTACGTAGTCGACGGACCGCTTGGCTGCGACGAATTTGGCTTTGTCGATTGGTGACAATTCCCCGGACATTGCGGCATCTCCCCAGACGATATGGCAGGCGTTATAGAGCCTTTGGGACAGGGGCGCGAGAGGCAATCTTCGGACAAAACAGAACCAAGGCATTCCACGTCTCCACACCCGTTGTTGCATCGGGTAGGGTCCGGATGTGTTCGGCCAAACATGAGGAGGCCACCCGGATGGTCCGCATCGAAACCCGTCGCAGCAAAGATGGCCAGGTCCAAGACATCCCGGCAGAACCTCGCAGCTACACCCAAGGAATGACTCTTAAGGAACGGCGGTGGTTTAATCTGGCAGATCACCCCACCGACACCGCCGAAGACATTGAACGATGGTTGCTGAACGGTGCCAATAGGGAAAAGTGCCTCGGCGCGCTGATAGAGGCGTTCTTCAGCCGCATGTATAATGCAGGTCTTGGCACAGACCGCAGCACGCTTCATATCGGCACGCTACACCCGCAGTTTTTCGGCTACACTTGGGCCTGGAGCGTTCTGGACATGATCTGCGATGAATTGCAAGTGGAAGCACGGGTGCGTGAGACAACCGCTTACACCAAAAACCCGCTATCCTTCGTCATTGATCATGGAGAACGTTTTCGTGTGGACATCACAGATGAAACCGCGCGCGGGGGCAGTTCGGTCATGAACGAACTTTTCAATGATGGGTTCACAGAATACGTGACAGAGCCTCTGTCAACCGGGGGCCCCTACCACAATGCGGTGTCGCTCGCGACGCGAACAAAAGGCGGGTTTAGAAAGGAAGAATTCGGCCACATCCGGCGGCTTTTGCAAATCTTCGCCCTGCATGTGGAGCGCCATATTGTCATGCGTATTTCGCAGAACATCGCGACCACCTATCTGGGCGAACAAGCCGGAACGCGCGTAGCGGATGGCACCATCGGTCGCGGTGCGGGCGCATCGATTGATGCGATCATCTGGGTGTCAGATCTGCGCGGCTTCACCTCCCTGTCGGATCGGCTAAGCAATGAAGATGTCACCGCGCTGCTCAATGACTACTTCGCGATTCTAGCCGATGCGGCGATGTCCCACGGGGGGGAAGTACTAAAATTCATCGGTGACGGGCTTCTGGTGGTGTTCGAACTGTCGCATTTTGCATCGCCTGCGGCAGCGGCAGAGGCCGCCCTCAAGGCGGCTCAGACTGCCTTGGCCGGGATTGAACGCCTGAACGGTGACGAGGGCGCCCTGCCCGGAATTGAAGACTGGCGCCCACTGGGCACCGGAATTGCCCTGCACAAGGGGCGCGTGTTTTTCGGCAATGTCGGCGCGCCGCAGCGGCTTGATTTCACGGTGATCGGATCGGCGGTCAATGCCGCCAGCCGGATTGAGGGCTTGTGCAAGGAATTGGGTCAACCGCTGCTGTTGTCTGGCCGTGTCAGGGATCTGTTGGACGCTGATTTCACTGATCACGGCGACTTCGCGTTGCGCGGACAGGCCGCCCCGATCCGGGCCTTTTCACCCAAATAGCCTTGTGCATGGGACGGGCCGCGGGGCCCTCAAAGGTAAGACGACCGCGCGTTGGCGAAGTTCAGCAAGGAACAGATACCCAACGCTTCTCCAAAACCCCTCTCGGCGCGTTCGACAAGCGACGCGACATCAATGTTGGCCGGTGCCGAATTCCCTAGCTGCGTCTGGTCCACGTCAGACGATGCAGTCGGGCACGTCCCAGCCATTTTACGGACGGCAGCCTTCAGTTCTTCGCGCTTTCTTTGCGCTCTTCTCCGCAGCATCAACGCATCGCGACGATCGCTGTCTTCTCGTCGGGCGCGCTCCTTGAGTTCTGAACGCAGTTTTTCCAAATCGCCGGAGCCACAGGCGCATACGGCTTTGAACGCAAGGTTGATATCGGCCAGCTTCTTGCTGGCGGTCAGCGGATCGCGGCGCGCGATATCAGGGCGATAGCTGCGCAGAAGGGCGCGCCACGCCTTGCGAATGGTCTCTGCGTCATCGTTCGGGGAAACGCCCAAAATGCGAAGTGCTTTTACGAGATCGGTCACGGCTGACATCCAAAACTTGCCTATAGAAGAATTTCCTAAAAATTGAGATACCTTTTAGAAAATCTTGCGTCGATCTTTTCGTGACTCGTTGGTTAACTGGCCCTTGGGTCACTTGGACCATTCGCTGCATCCGCAAATTCTGTCGTTTTCAGGCAGATTGGCCGGAACGAAATACCCTATTCGCACCTCCATGACCGACCGGTACTGCCTTCATTGGGTCCCTGACAATGCCTCCCTCGTCATCCGGCTGGCGCTGGAGGAAATGGACGTGGCCTATGACAGTGTTCTGGTCGATCGGGGGTCCGGCGCGCATAAATCGGCGAAGTATCTGAAGATCAATCCAGCCGGGCTGATCCCGGCTTTGGAAACGCCAGACGGTCCGATTTTCGAAACGGCGGCGATCCTTTTGTGGTTGGCGGACCGGCACGGAAAAATGGCGCCGACGCCCGGCCATTCCGACCGGGGGGCGTTTCTGAAATATCTCTTCTTTACGTCCAACACGCTGCATGTGGCGGCGCGGATGCGGTTTTATCCGGATCAATACCTTGGCGCGAACGCCACATCGCACGAAACGCTCCGGACCCACTTGCAGGGGGAGTTTCGCAGGCACCTTGATCTGCTGGAAGCCGCCTATGCGACAAGCGACGGCGGTCTGGGGTCTTATCTGTCCGTTGTGGATGTGTATGTCGCCTGCATTTGTCGGTGGTGCATGCTATACCCTAAGGATGAAGCCAAGGACTGGTGCCAGATTTCCCAATGGCCGCATTTGCTCGCCATGGCGGACCGGCTGGAGGCTTGTGACTGCACGCAAGTGGCTATATCTGCCGAAGGTCTAGGGCCAAATCCTTTCACCAACCCGGTGCATCCCACACCGCCTCAAGGCCACGTCATGTAATGTTCCTATCCGTCTTTGATATGTTCAAGGTGGGCATTGGCCCGTCATCATCCCACACCATGGGACCGATGGTGGCCGCAGGGCGGTTTCTGGATCTGATGCGCGCCTCGCCGTTTGAATTTCACGGTGTGAAAGCATCGCTTCATGGGTCGCTTGCATTCACAGGCGTGGGTCACGCCACGGATCGGGCGACTATTCTCGGCCTCGCGGGGATTATGCCCGACACCTATGACCACGAAAAGGCCGAAACCCTTCTGGATCAGATCCGTGAGACAGACACCATTCACCCGCCAGAATTGGGTGAATTGAAATTCAACACGCGCGAAGACCTGAGTTTCGATTTCGGCCCGCGCCTGCCTGGGCATGCCAATGGAATGATCCTGTCGGCTACGGACGCGCAGGGCGATGTGACCCTTCAAGAGACCTATTATTCCATCGGCGGTGGTTTCGTGATGACAGCCGATGAACTTGCCGCCGGGCGCAACACCGATCCGGGCGCGCCGGTGCCCTACCCGTTCCAGAACGCCCAAGAGATGCTGGAGATGTCGCAGACCTCTGGCAAGACAATCGCCGAGATGAAGCGCGCCAATGAAATCAGCCGTAGTGGGGCCGATCACCTGCACACGGGTGTGGCGCGGATCTGGGATGTGATGAACGGCTGTATCGAGCGCGGCCTTGATTCCGAAGGCATCCTGCCGGGCGGTTTGCAAGTGCGCAGGCGGGCCAAGGGCATTCATGACGCGCTGCTGTCCGAGCGCGGCGACAACCTGAGCGCGCCCCACAAGATCAACGAATACATCGCCGTCTACGCCATGGCCGTGAACGAAGAAAACGCAGCCGGCGGCCAGGTGGTGACAGCACCTACCAACGGCGCGGCGGGCGTTGTGCCGGCCGTGATAAAGTATTGGTTGGAACACGTCCCGGGGGCCACGGTTCGTCAGGTGGATGAATTTCTCCTGACAGCCGCAGCCATCGGTGGGCTGGTCAAGCACAATGCTTCAATTTCAGGCGCGGAAGCAGGTTGTCAGGCGGAGGTCGGCAGCGCGTCGGCCATGGGGGCTGCGGGTCTTGCTGCCGTCCTGGGTGGCACGCCAGAGCAGATCGAGAACGCCGCCGAGATCGCGTTGGAACACCATCTGGGCATGACATGCGACCCGGTCAAAGGGTTGGTGCAGGTGCCTTGTATCGAACGCAATGGGCTGGGCGCGATGAAGGCCGTAACGGCTGCCAGCCTTGCCCTGCGTGGGGATGGATCGCATATCGTGTCGCTGGATGTGTGCATTGAGACGATGCGCCAGACCGGCGAGGACATGATGGAACGCTACAAGGAAACATCATTGGGTGGGCTGGCCGTCAACGTGCCCAACTGTTAATTGCCTGAAGGGACTGTTTTCAGAGTCCAAACCGCAAACCTGTCGGTTTCGCTGAACGTACTGGGAAACACATCTTTTTCGACCAAGACATATGCGTTAGACACTGCGCAGGATGTTGACCTGTGCGGACCTAGTGAAATGAAGAAAAAGTGCATTCTTCATGGCGGTATGCCAAAGACCGGGTCCACGTCGATTCAGCAGGCTTTCTTTTCCTACGAGTCATCTGAACTGGTTTATGCCCCACTTATCGTGGCGGCCCACACGTTCCCACTTCGGTATCTGGTCGATCCGGAGGGCAGAGATCGTTTGAACGCAATCCCCGCCAGAAAAATGCCAAAGGTCATCAAAAAGGAGACCAAAGGCCTTGAGAAGCGTTTCCGAACTTTCCTGGAAACGAATGACAAAAACGTACTGATATCGTCGGAAGATTTGGTGAACCCTGGCATGTTAAAGCGCCGCGAGGATCTTGTTCAGCTTTTGGAGCCCTACTTTGATGAAATCGTGTTCATCGCCTACGTGCGATCGCCAGAGGAGTATATGGTCAGCGCGTTGATGGAGATCTTCAAGGATGTCAAAACGCCATTCGATCCAAGGACAGCGTATCCCAACTATCAAAGCAGGTTCGAGCCTTGGATCGACACGCTAGGTGAGGGAAATGTCTCTTTGATTCAATACGATCCGTCCCGCTTCCAAAAAGGGAATGTCGTTTCGGATTTTGCGGCGCGTCTTGACGTCGACGATCCTGCAACAAGTGGCAAAAGATTCAACTCTACGCAATCCGCTGAATCCATCGCTATTCAACAGCTGTGGAACCGAAACTGTAGCGATGGGGTATCGTCGTTTCGCAGACGGTCGAGAATATCCTTTGGAAGACGGCAGGTTTTGACTTTCGGAGAACGTCAGTTTGGGATCGATCCCGACCTGTTGCAGGTCATCTGTCACGAGAACCGGGAAGACATCAAATGGATGGAACAACGGCTAGGCGAGACCTTTAGACCCTACGAGCCGCGCCCCGACGCGATGAACTTTCATTCTGAAAAGCAGTTTTCTCAGTTCGCCATGGACGCGGAAGAGGCGTTCTGGGAGCACATCTCAAACATATGGAGCTGGCGCGCGCACTCTGTCCCTATGCTTGAAGCTGTCGGGCGAACTCTGATCGGAGAAGAATAGCGGCTTGGTCAAGGCTGGATTCGAAAGACTACGGGGCTTTTGTTGCACTCAGGATTGCAGTCAGATAGCCGTGTCTGTCGCCATTGGACGAGGCGCTGTACAGGTGGGATCATGATGGAGCGCTGCGCGGAAACCTCACTCCGCAGGTCCGTCGCAAGCGTGACCTTGTGATGACAGCGCGGCACAGCAGCGATCGGGCCCGAACGGGCCTGGGCCTTGGCCTCATGGTCGCCTTCGAACTGTTTGCACCCATCATGGACGCGCGGGCCAAACTGATCGGGGACAGCGCCGCTGTGGGCCAGATCGCCGCCACGCGGTTCGTGGCGCAAAGCATCCTGCTGTTTCCTTTGACCATGCTCTTCGGTTGGCTGCATCGCCCGGACATGCGGGAAATGGGCCTGCATTTGGCTCGCGCCGCGCTCTTGCTTGTCGCTACGGGCTTTTTTTTCACTGCCCTGCGTTTCATGCCCATGGCAGACACAATCTCGATATTCTTTGTTGGGCCTTTCTTCGTGCTGCTTCTAGGGCGGGCATTCCTGGGTGAAGAGGTCAGCCCCAAAGGCTACGCGGCTTGCACGGTCGGCTTCGTCGGCGCCTTCTTCATCATTCAACCGAGCTTCGCGACTGTCGGTCTGGCCGCGCTCTTCCCACTGGTCACAGCTGTTACTTTTGCCATCTACCTTGTCCTGACACGCCAGATGGCCACGCGCATGCATCCCATCACCATGCAGGTCTACACAGGCTTTGCCGCCCTTATCCTTGCCCTGCCGATTCTCTGGGCGTTTGACGGCTCCGGCGTCCACCCGCTTGACCCGATCTGGCCGGATCAAGACACACTGGTCCTGCTATTGGCCCTCGGTGTGGTGGCCACAATCAGCCACGTCATGATCAGTTTCTCGCTGTCCATGGCGCCCGCATCTTTGGTCGCACCGGTGCAATACCTGGAAATCGTCAGCGCCACCGCGCTGGGTTTCCTGATTTTCGGCGACCTGCCCGGGCCGTTTACCTATCTGGGCGTCGCCCTGATCGTAAGCGCGGGCCTTTACGTAGTTGCGGGCGAAACACGCCCCTGGCCAAGGCGCGCCCCGGGCCGTTGATCTAAAATGTGGCCTACCAATGGGCCGAGGTGTTCAGCAACGCCCCCACCGCCGCATCAAGCATATCTCGCGGCAGCATCAGCAGCATCTTCGGGGACGTAACCGCAATATCAATCGGACCCGTAGCCACATTGGATGTCCCGACCCGGCCATCTGGGGCAAAGTACAATCCACCGATTTGCCATTTAAGCCCGTCCGACACTCCTTCGACCGCGCCCATCGGAAAGAGCGACACAGGTGCGCCTTCGGCCATATCAAGGCGAAAAGATGGCGGGCATAGGCAAACAACCTCATGCGCGCCCAGCAGAATGCACCTTTGCTCGGGGAACCGGACGAGCGTGTTGAGCGCGGCCATCTGATGATCCACACGCGCGCCCAGAAAACCCACACCGACCACCAAAGGCGCGGAAATCCCGCCCAGCGCCTTGTCGAAATCCGTGCTGTCCTGGTCGGGGTCGTGATACAGCACATCCTCTGGCAGCGCCGCGCGGGCCTTATCTGTAAGGCTGTCGAAGTCCCCGATCACCGCCTCAGGCATCTGACCCAGCGCCAGCGCCCGATCTGCGCCCCCATCCGCCGCAACAAGGTTTGGTGCAACCTCCATGGCCAGATGCAGGTCATCCGATTGCATCTCTCCTCCGCCGATCAGGGTAACGGGACAATCCTTTGCAATTCTCAATTTTTTCCTTGCCCCAATTGTCTTGATTTTAAGAATAGGAACACATTCTGACCATCAAATGATACGGTAAAATTCCCAGAATCGGGCGGCTTTGGTCCTTTCCATCGTGGTAAACACATCATTGCACAGGCATAAATGCGAGCAATAGAATGGTTAGTAATAGTAAAATCCTGACTGTCTCATACGGGACCTTTTCGTGTACTTTGGAAGGGTTCGACGACAGCTTCGACACGATGAAGGCGATTGCGGAGTATTTCCGCGATCTGGCCGCTGACGATCGCTACTTTGGCGCTGAACCGCCGACCCCGGATGCAGACATGCTCGCACGCATCGCGGAGAAGGAAATCGCCCGCCGCGTGGAAGCCCATGAAGATGCGGGCAAAATCCATCTGCGTGCCGACGCACTGGCCACCCCGACAATCCCGGACGCAACGCCCGCTCCTGCAGAGGAAGAGGCCCCGGTTGAAGCCGAAGCCCCCGCTATGGAAGAGGTGGCGACCGTGGAAGAAACCGCCGAAAACATTACGGCTCAGGATGCGTTGCCTGCTGAAGACGCCGCGGAAGACGTTGAAGCCGCAGTTGCACAAGACGGGCAGGAAGACATTGAAGACGTCACGGCCGAGCCTGCGATCAGCGCAGATGACGCTGTCACGGCCTCAATCGAAAGTGCGATGGCTGGAGCGATTGTCGACGCAGCGGAAGCCGCGCCGGCAGAAGAAGAAGAAATTGAGATCGCTCAGAACGACGAGGACGATCTGGATGACGCCATGCAAGAAGACTTGGCGAAGTCCGCAGAAATCACCGAAACCGCCCCGGCGGACGCAACCGCAGTGGAAAATGCAGATGACGATGACGACAGCGTTGCCGCCCGTCTTCGCCGGATCCGGTCCGTCGTGGCCGGTGGACCGTCGGATTTTGAGTCTGACGCATTCTCCGAAGATGAACATGCGCAGGATTTCCTGAACGACACGGTATCCGATCTTGATGCGGCCCTCATTGCAGATACGCCAGACGCCCAAGCGATGCCGGAACGCGTGATCTCCGACATCATGGATGACGGTGCGCATGACGACGCGCTTGACGCCGTGGCCGAAGAATTGGGCTTGTCGCAGGACACCGCGTTTGACGAAACGGATGAAGACATCGAAGATCTGGCCGAAGACACGCTGTCACAGCTATTGGCCGATGCGATCCCCGGCGACGCACCCGAAGAGGACGCGGCAGAATATGCCGGGGAGAGAGACGCTGAGGAGCTGACCTCGGGAACCGAGGAGGAACCTGCTGACGATGTGGAGGTGATCCAGACACGTCCCCTTCGCGCCCGCGTTATCAAGATGAAGCGCAGTGATTTCGAAGCCGCCGTCGCCGAAGGCGGGCTGGAAGAGGCGTTTGATGTCCTGGAAGACAATGATGACGACGAAGAGCCCGCAGAAGCAATCCTGAGCCCCGAAGACGAGGCCGATCTGCAAAGCGAACTGGATGCCGTGGCAGCAGAGCTGGAAGCGGATATCGGGGACATTGAATCCGGCCATGACGTTGCTGAAGATATGGCCGATATCGAAGCGGATCTGGAAACAGAAGACGCTTATGACGACACCTACGAAGATGAGGCCGAGGATCTGGTCGCTGGTGCTGAGGAAACCAACACCTCAAAGCCCAAAAGCCAGATGCTGGACGACACAGATCGCCCGGTCTCGCGCCTGTTCGATGAGGCCCAAAGCCACCTGAGCACGCCCGAAGCCACGCGCCGCCGCAATGCCATTCAGCACCTGCGCGCCGCCGTAGAGGCCAATCAGGCCGAAACCAATGCGGGCAGCGCGTTGCGTACGGAAGCAGATGAAGATGCCTATAGGTCCGACATCGCGGATGCCATGCGCGGAACGGATGCCGCTGATCAGGACGACGGGCAGCCAGCGGAGCCTCGCCTGCCGACGCGCCCGCGGTCACGCCGTCCGGTGGAACAAGCAAGGGAACGCCCCGCGGGTCAGCGCCCCGCACCGCTGCAACTGGTGGCCGAACAGCGCGTGGACCTTCCCCAGGATCCGGTGCGCCCGCGTCGCGTGTCCGCCGCGCAGATGGCGGAACCGGCAGCCCTGAATTCCGACGCCGACAGCTTCCGTGATTTTGCAGAAGATCTTGGTGCCACGGATCTGCCTGACCTGCTGGAAGCGGCCGCAGCTTATGTCTCGGACGTTGAAGGCATGCCGCAGTTTTCCCGCCGCATGCTGATGGGCAAGCTGGATGAATATTCCGGTGATGATTTCTCTCGCGAGGACCGGCTGAAAAGTTTCGGGCTCCTGCTACGCCATGGCAAACTGCAAAAGCTGAAGGGCGGGCAGTTCACGGTGACAGAGGACACCGAATACCGAACAGAGGCCCGCAACGCTGGCTGAACGAAGAAAGGGCGTCCCGAGCGGACGCCCTTTTCCGTTAGGCAAGGAGCCCGCTGATCAGATCACGTTCTTGATCGACGTTTCCAGCATGTGCAGGAACGACCCCGCCGAAGAACTGGCCGACAGCAGAAGGTAGCTGTAATCGCCTGTGCGGATGATCAGCACGCCAAGATGCTCCATCACCGTGCGTGCCGCATCACCCACGACAAACGCGTCCGGATGCAGATCAATCGGGCAAACACGTTCCAGCGCCGCAAGCGCGCCCGCGCCACTGATCTCAAGCCCAGTCCAGACATCCGTTTGATCTGTCAGATACAGCGCGTTTTTGACGTGTTTGCCAACCGCTTCTTCGGCATCTGGCGTGGCATGGGTGAAGATCGCAAAGGCCTGATCGGGCGCCAACCGCACCAGCCGCGCAGCGCCTTTCTTGGTGTCCAACGATTTACCTGGCTCCGGCAGGTCAACGCCGTAACCGGTCTTCACCGCTTTCAGCGCCTTTGCATCCGCACCCAATGGCACCGCCAAATTCACGACAGCCAGATCCTTGGGCGCATGCAGGGTGATAGACCCGAAATTCTCCTTGTAGCCCGCAAGCGGCGGGGCGGAGACCAGTTTGAACTTAGCCACGAAGTCGCTCCCCCTCTGGATCGATGAAGTGGGCTGAGACGATCTCCACATCCATCTCGGTCCCATGTACCGGGCTCACCGCGCGGATGACCTCTCCCTTTCGGCTGTCGCCCGATTTCACGAAGCCAAGACCCACCGAATGCCCCAGATTGGGCGACCATGCCACGGATGTCATCCAACCCTGATCATTCGCCATCGTCGCCGCATCGCCTTTGGTGATGAAATGCGAGCCCGCAATCAGGCTCTTGCTGCGATCGACCGGGCGCAGACCGACCAGCTTTACATCATCTTCTCGGATCAGCTCGTCGCGCTGGGACAGCACGTTTCCTATGCATTCCTTTTTCTGGCTGACCATGCGGCCCAGCCCGATGTTGTGCGCGGTGGTCTGCCCTGTCAGTTCATTCGCCGTGCAATGGCCCTTTTCGATCCGCATCACGCCCAGCGCTTCGGTACCGTAAGGAACGGCATCGAAATCTTCACCTGCCTTCATCAAGCCCTCAATCATCGAATTTCCGAACCGTGCGGGCACCGCTATCTCGAAGGCCAACTCGCCAGAGAACGAAATCCGGAAGAGACGTGCAGGCGTACCACCGAACACGGTGACCTTACCGCAAGCCATGAACGGGAACGCGTCGTTCGTGATATCGAAGTCTTTGTCTACGACTTTCTGCAGTAGTTTGCGCGAATTGGGGCCAGCCACGGCAAATTGTGCCCAACCATCGGTGGTCGAGATGAGGTGCACATCCAGCCCTGGCCACAGACACTGCCTCGCGAATTCCAACCGCCGGTAGACCAGTACAGCATTGGCCGTGGTCGTGGTCATCACGTAATGATCATCGTCCAGACGCGCCGTCGTGCCGTCATCATAGCAAATCCCATCCTCACGCAGCATGAGGCCATAGCGCACGCGGCCCACCTTCAGCGTCGAGAAGGTGTTGGAATACACCTTGTCGAGGAACGCGCCCGCGTCTTTGCCCTTGATGTCGATCTTGCCGAGCGTGGTCACATCGCAAATACCAACTGATGTCCGCGTCGCCAGCGCCTCCCTATCCACGCTGTCGCGCCAGCCTTTTTCGCCCGGTTGCGTATACCATTCCGCGCGCAGCCAGTTGCCGACGTTGACGAAACTCGCGCCGTTCTCTTCGGCCCATTTGTGGCTGGGTGTCAGGCGATAGGGGCGGAAATCCTTACCGCGAGACCGCCCCCCCAACGCACCGATGGGCACAGGCGTGTAGGGCGGACGGAAGATCGTCGTGCCCGTCTCCTGAATGGGTTTGCCCGTCAGTTCCGACATGATCGCGAGTGCAGGGATGTTCGCCGTCTTGCCTTGATCGGTCGCCATCCCGAGCGTGGTGTAGCGTTTCAGATGTTCCACGGATCGGAACCCTTCCGCGAAGGACTGTTTCACGTCCTTCACCGTCACATCGTTCTGCTGATCAAGCCAGGCCCGGCCTCGGCTTTCTTTCACATGCCAGTAGGCCGCGCCCTTGCTCGGCTCATCGGACGCTTCCGGCACGTCCGCCGCCGCCGGTTTGAAGCCCAATTCGCTGATCTGCGCTTCCGCCACCGTTTGACCCTCGGCCAAGGCGGCAGCCAGCGTCATTGAGCCATTGGCCGCGCCTGCCACGGCCATGCCCACCGGCAACACACCACCCGGAACAAAGGCGTTAATGTCTTCGCGCCATTCCGGACGTCCACGTTGATGGCAGGTCAGATGCACATTCGGGTTCCACCCGCCGGACACGGCGAGGGCATCGACGGGCAGCGTCACGCCCCCAGTCGTTTCAACCGCTTTCACGCCCTTTCGGCCGATCGTGTTCACAATCCCCTGCCCGCGCAGATGCCGTGCGCCCGGAACCTGCATTGGTGCATCCACATCCCGGCTGTCGATCACGGCGATCACCTCAACGCCCGCTGCACGTAAATCCACGGCCGTCTGCCAGCCGTCATCGTTGTTGGTAAAGACCGCCATCTGCTCGCCCGGTGCGACACCGAAACGATTCACATAGGTACGCACAGCGCTTGCCAGCATGATGCCCGGGCGATCATTGTTTCCAAAAGCAATCGGTCGTTCCGTCGATCCTGCCGCCAGCACGGCCCGCTTGGAATAGACCCGCCACAGGATTTGGCGCGGTTTGCCCTCACTTGTCTTGAGGTGATCCGTGCAGCGTTCAAGCGCGCCGTAGATACCGTGATCGTAGGCCCCATAAACGGTGGTCCGCGTCAACACGCGCACATTGTCCATCGAGGCAAGCTCCGCGACCGTGTTTGTCGCCCAGACACTGCCAGCATCGCCACCAACCTCGTGGACTTCGGAATTAAGCCGCCCACCGGGCAGAAAATCCTCATCCGCCAGAATGACCCTTGCCCCCGACCGCGCCGCCGTCAATGCGGCCATCAGGCCCGATGGCCCAGCGCCGATGACCAACAGATCGCAATGCAGGAACCCTTTGTCGTAGCTGTCCGGGTCTTCCTTCATCGACAAGCTGCCAAGACCTGCCGCCTTGCGGATAATCGGCTCATAGAGCTTTTCCCAGAACGCCTTGGGCCACATGAACGTCTTGTAATAGAACCCCGCTGTCAGGAAGGGGGATGCGAAATCCGTAACCGCCATCATGTCGAAATTCAGCGACCCGCGATGGTTCTGGGATTTGGCCTGCAACCCGTCAAAAAGCTCCGTCACCGTGGCACGCGTGTTGGGCTCTTGCGCGGCACCGGTACGCAGTTCCACCAGCGCATTGGGTTCCTCCGACCCGGCCGTCAGAATGCCCCGAGGCCTATGATACTTGAACGACCGCCCCACCAGAAGTTGCCCATTGGCCAGCAACGCAGAGGCAAGCGTGTCCCCCGCAAACCCTTCCATCCGCGTATCGTTGAACTTGAAATTCAGCTTGGTTCCCCGGTCGATCAGACCGCCCTTGACCCTGTGCGCCCCGCTCATGTGTCACGCCCCCGTGCCTTGGCCACATCGCGGGCCAGTTCCACCTTCGTGATCTCATGGCTCAGCGTGTTGCGCGTCACCACCAGCCAGGAACGATCACCCTGTTCATGGTACCAAAGCTCTTGATGTTCGCCCGCCGGGTTGTCGCGCAGGTAGCCATATTCGTGGAAGTGTTCCGCCGCATCTTCGGCCTGCCAATCGGGCCGGTCGATCAGGCAGGCATCGCCCAGATAGACAAACTCGGCGGCGTCACGCGGCCCGAGAAGAGGGTGCTCAATGATCATATCCGCGCCTCCTCAGTGCAGGTTGGGCTGATTGCCCATGCCTTTTTCGTCGATCATATGCCCGCGCTTGAACCGGTCGAGGCGCATCTCAGTTGCGACGGCGTGGGGTTCATCCGTGGCCAGCAAATGGGCGTAACAGTAGCCGCTGGCCGGCGTGGCCTTGAACCCGCCATAACACCAGCCGCCGTTGAAATAGAGCCCGTCAATATGGGTCTTGTCGATGAAGGGCGAGCCATCCATCGACATGTCCATCACCCCGCCCCAGGACCGCAGCAGACGCGCGCGGCCAATCATCGGCATGATCGCCATGCCACCTTCGCAAACATCTTCGACGACCGGCAGATTGCCCCGTTGCGCATAGGTGTTGTAGCCGTCAATGTCGCCACCAAAGACCAAGCCACCCTTGTCGGACTGGCTGACATAGAAGTGTCCCGCTCCAAACGTGATCACGCCGGGAAGAACAGGTTTCAAACCCTCGCTGACAAAGGCCTGCAACACATGGCTTTCGATCGGCAGGCGCATCCCTGCCATGGCCATCACCCGGCCAGAAGAGCCTGCCACGCACACGGCCACCTTCTTGGCCCGAATAGCTCCGCGTGATGTCTGAACGCCCTTGCAGACGCCGTTTTCAATGTCGATGCCCGTGACTTCGCAATTCTGGATCAGATCCACGCCCTTCCGGTCTGCACCTCTTGCATAGCCCCAGGCGACCGCATCATGCCGCGCCGTGCCACCGCGGCGTTGGTAAAGACCCCCTTTGATCGGGAAGCGCGCATTGTCGAAGTCTAGGAAAGGCAATTCGCGGCGCAACTGGGCCTGATCGGCGAGCTCTGCATCGGCACCGGCGAGGAACATCGCATTCGCGCGCCGTACATAGGCATCTCGTTGGCCGTCCGTGTGATAAAGGTTCAGGATCGACCGCTGTGACACCATCGAGTTGTAATTGGTGTCCTGTTCCAACCCCTCCCACAGTTTCATGGAAAACTCATAGAAGGGCTCATTTCCGGGAAGCATGTAGTTCGACCGGATGATCGTCGTATTCCGCCCGATATTGCCCCCGCCGAGCCAACCTTTTTCGACCACCGCCACATTGCGAATGCCGAATTTATTTGAGAGATAGTAAGCGGTCGACAGACCGTGCCCGCCACCGCCGACGATCACGATGTCATATTCCTCTTTCGGGTCGGGATCGCGCCATGCGGGCGTCCATCCTTTGTTGCCGGTCAAACCTTCCTTCAGGATGCGGAACGCGGAATATGTCATGGTATTTCTCTGATGACTCTCGGGGCTAGCTGATGCGACCATCGCAGAGGGCAACCGGCTAGACTTTCCCAAAACAGTCACGTAGATGCCGCTAATGGACAAGTTGGCGGAAAATGTCGGGCAAAAAAAACGCCGGATCGGTATCCTTCCCATTGATGGTTTCGCGGCCATGTCTTTTGCCGCGCTCACCGAACCGATGCGCGCCGCGAACCTTCTGGCGCGCAAAGTGCTTTATGACACCGTGGTGTTTTCCATATCTGGCCACCCGGTGCAAAGCTCCGGTGCGGTGCTGGTCATGCCCCACGCGCGGGTCGGCGAAGACGATAGGCTTGATTACCTTTTTGTCGTGGCTGGCGGTGATCCCGCCTGCTTCAATGACACCTCGGTCACCGCATGGCTGAACCGTCTGGATCGCGCGGGCGTGCCGCTTGGCGGAGTTTCTGGCGGGCCAGTGATCCTGGCACGGGCCGGGTTGATGCAGAACCGACGAATGACCGTGCACTGGGAACATGCCGCCACACTCGCAGAAGTGTCTCCGCATCTGGTGATCGAACGCTCGCTTTACGTCATTGACCGCAATCGCGTGACCTGTGCGGGCGGCTCTGCCCCCATGGATCTGATGCATGCGCTGATCACTCAGCATCACGGTGCAGAATTCGCACGTCAGGTCAGTGATTGGTTCATGCACACTGATATTCGCCCGTCCGGCGGGCCGCAGCGCGCGGGGCTGATGGATCGGGTTGGCAGTACAAACGCCGCGATCCTGGATGCCGTGGCGGCGATGGAGGCGCATGTGGCAGAACCAGTGACACTGGACCGGTTGGCAGAAACAGCAGGGGTGTCGCCCCGGCAATTGAACCGGCTCTTCACGGAAAAACTGGGGAGGCCCACAATGCGGTACTATCGCGAACTTAGGCTCGACAAGGCGCAAAGCCTGCTGCGCAACTCGCCGCTCAGCCTGACGGAGATCGCGCTGGCCACCGGCTTTGCCAATTCATCGCATTTCTCCCGCGCCTATGCGACAAGGTTCGGGCAGCCGCCGTCGTCTTATCGCTAGCATCAAGAGGTTCCCCATGCACATTCTGGTCCTGCAACATGAGCGCGTCGAACATCCCGGTATCTTCCGCGACTTCCTGAAGCGCGATGGGCATACATGGGACGCCGTCGAACTGGATGAAGGGGAACCCCTGCCTGGCCTTGATGGCTATGACGCGCTGTGGGTGATGGGCGGGCCGATGGATGTGTGGCAGGAAGACCAGCATCCGTGGCTGAAAGATGAGAAGGCGATCATTCGGGAGGCCGTGCTGGATCGGGAAATGCCGTTTCTGGGGCTTTGCCTGGGTCATCAGTTGTTGGCCGAGGCTCTGGGCGGGCAAGTGGGGCCGTCCAAGACACCCGAGATCGGGGTGCTGGATGTGAATATCACCAACCCGGAGCCGCTCTTTGACGGGATGCCGGAAACCATCGCGTGCCTGCAATGGCATTCGGCAGAAGTGACAGACATGCCCAAAGGCGCACGCATCCTTGCCTCATCGCCGGCATGTGCGGTGCAAGCGATGGCGTGGAAAAACCATGCCTACGCCCTTCAATTCCACATGGAGATTGAGGCAGACACCGTCGCCAACTGGGCGGCGATCCCTGAATACGCAGGGGCACTGGACAAGGCCATGGGGGAAGGGGCCGTGGCACGGTTGGATGCAGAATGCACCAGACAGATGGAGACGTTCAACGCGATGGCCGAACAGCTTTACGGCAATTGGCTCAAAGCCACGTCGCGCTAGGCGGCTCGATTGGGGTTAGCCTTGCGCCCAGTCCTCTGATTGCATTTCTCGCAGGCGGCTGGCGGTGCGTTCAAATTCGAAACTGCCAGCCCCTTCGACATAGAGGAATTCGGGTTCTGCCGCGGCCGAACAGATTAGGCGAACACGCGCCTCATAAAGCGCATCGATCAGTGTCACGAAGCGCTTGGCTTCATTGAAGTTGTTGCGACCCAGTTGCGGAATGTTGTCCAGCACGAGAACCCGCGCAGCCCTGGACAGCGCAAGGTAATCGGCAGGCCCAAGCGGTTGGCCGCAAAGATCGTGGAAAGAGGCGCGCGCAACACCATTGTGGAAGGCCGGGATCAGCACTTCACGCTTGTTGACAACGAGAGTGTGAGGCGAGGCCTCACCATACGTCAGATCCTGCCAGACCGCATCCATCTGCGCCCGGGCTTCCGCGGTATTGGGCGTAAAATAGCTTTGCGCGCCGGCAAGACGGTTTTGGCGATAGTCTGTCTCACTCAACATTTCGTGGACGACCATCTGATCCTTCAGCAGCTGGATGAAGGGCAAAAACAGCGCGCGGTTGAGCCCGTCCTTGTAAAGATCATCCGGCACCCGGTTGGAGGTCGTGACAACCACGACGCCCGCCGCAAAAAGCGCTTCAAAAAGCCGCCCCACGATCATCGCATCGGTGATGTCCGTGATCTGCATTTCGTCAAAGGCCAAAAGTCGCACGCTTTGGGCGACCTCGCGGGCCACGGGGGCCAGCGCATCCACCTCGTTGCGTTTGCGCGCGGCGTGCATGCCCGCATGCATTTCCTGCATGAACGCGTGAAAATGGACCCGGCGATTAGGGACCGTGACTGTTTCCACGAACATGTCCATCAGCATGGATTTCCCGCGCCCAACGCCGCCCCAAAGGTAGAGACCCTTGGGCGCCGCAGGCCCGGCGTTCTTACGAAACCACCCGGATTTGATGGGTTGCGTCAAACCTGTGGCGATGCGGTCAAATTCCGGCAGCACGGCTTCTTGGGCGGCATCCGGGGTCAGCGCGCCGTCTGCCACAAGGGCCTTGTATCTCTCGCTGGGCAAGGTCATCCGCCCGCCATAGCCCGACTTGAACGGAGAAGAAAGCGCGGGGTCGCATAAGCAGCGCTTAAGTGAAGGATCACAAAATCCTGTTTGACGGAGATTGACGCGTCAGTAGGCTGCGATTGTCTTTGAGGATCACGCATTGCCCAAGTCTCAATACATCTTCACGCCGGTTCTGGTCGCGGGCTGTGTGATCTTGATCGTGTCCTTCGGCATTCGGTCTGCCTTTGGGCTGTTTCAGATCCCCATCGCGGAAGAATTCGGCTGGCTGCGCGTCGAATATTCGATGGCCATCGCCATTCAGAACCTCGCCTGGGGCATCGGACAGCCGATCTTTGGTGCCGTCGCCGAAAAGATCGGTGACAGGAAAGCGATTGTAATGGGCGCGCTGCTCTATGCGCTGGGATTGGTATTGTCGTCCTACGCGGTCACGCCGGGGGGGCATCAGGTGCTTTCGGTGCTGGTGGGGTTCGGCATCGCGGGAACGGGCTTTGGCGTCATTCTCGCGATCGTGGGACGGGCAAGCTCGGATGAAAACCGCTCCATGAGCCTCGCCATCGCGTCGGCCTCAGGCTCCGGCGGGCAAATCCTTGGCCCGCCCATTGCCGAGGCGCTGTTGGCGTCCATGCCGTGGCAAAGCGTGTTCCTGATTTTCGCCGCGTGCATCCTCGCCGTCTTGTTGCTCATGCCCTTCATGCGCACCCCTTCGCCTGCCAGCAAGGCAGAGCTGGAGGAAAGCATGGGAGCGATCCTGACCAAGGCGTTTCGCGACCCGTCCTATACGCTGATCTTTCTGGGCTTCTTCGCCTGTGGGTATCAGGTGGCGTTTATTAGCGCGCATTTCCCGGCCTTCATCACGGAGGTCTGCGGCCCAATCGCGCCGGGTGGGTTCCTTGACGGGATCGGTGTATCCTCAACATCCGCACTCGGCGCGTTCTCACTGGCCATCATCGGTTTCGCCAATATCGGCGGCACGCTTTACGCGGGCTATCTGGGTAAGCGATATTCCAAGAAATATCTGCTCGCGGGGGTCTATGCGGCCCGCACGGTCGTGGCATCGATCTTCATTCTGCTGCCCATGACACCGACCAGCGTAATCATCTTCTCGGTCGCCATGGGGTCACTGTGGCTCGCCACCATCCCGCTCACCTCTGGCCTCATCGCGCATATTTACGGGCTGCGCTACATGGGCACGCTTTACGGGATCGTTTTCCTCAGCCATCAACTCGGCAGTTTCCTAGGCGTGTGGCTGGGTGGGCGGCTTTATGATCTTTACGGCAGCTATACCGCCGTGTGGTGGATCGGTGTGGCAATCGGGGCGTTTTCGGCGCTGATCCATTTGCCGATCCGGGAACGGCCTTTGAGGACGCAGGCAGCTTAACCGACCGCTTGCGTGTCGAGCCCTTCCTCGGAAAGCCCTTCAAGACGCGGCATAAGGCCCAAGAGTTCCTGCGTGTAAGAATGCTGTGGGTTGGCGAAAAGCGCCTCGGTTTCCTGCACCTCCACAAGTTGCCCCTGCTTCATCACGCCCACGCGGTTGCACATCTGGCGCACCACGGGCAGGTCGTGAGAAATGAAGAGCATGGTCAGGCCCAGATGCTCTTGCAGGTCTTTTAGGATATTCAGGATCTGTGCCTGAATGGACACGTCGAGTGCGGATGTGGGTTCGTCACAGATCAGGAAGCGCGGTTGCGTGGCCAACGCACGGGCAATCGAGATACGTTGGCGTTGACCGCCCGAAAACTCATGCGGGAACTTGGTCGCAGCGTCGGATGCCAACCCCACACGGTCCAGCAATTCCCGTACGCGAGGCGCGATCTCGGAAGACGGCAAAAGGTTGTGATGGCGCAAAGGTTCTGCCACGATATCGCCCACCTTCATGCGCGGATTGAGCGAAGAAAACGGGTCCTGGAAAATCATCTGGATCTGGCGGCGATAGCGGTCGAGCCCTGCTGCGTCCATCTTGGTGATGTCTTCGCCGTCAAACAGGATCGACCCGCCATCGACGTTGTAGAGCGTGCCGATCATGCGGGCGACGGTGGATTTACCTGACCCGCTTTCCCCTACAAGGCCGAAAACCTCGCCATCCTTGATGTCAATCGACAGGTTATCAACGGCGGTGAAATACCCTCGTCGCGAGGGGATCAGAGAAGGTTTTTCGAGGAACTTCTTGGTGACACCTTTGACCTCCAGAAGCGTGCCCTCTTTCGACGGCGCAGGCTTTTTCCAAGATCGCGCGAGATCGGCAATCTTGAACTCCGTCACGCGACCACCGTAACCGATCAACGGGAAACGCTTCAGCTTCAGCGTGGGGCGTGGCACGGCAGCGATCAGGGAACGGGTGTATTCATGGCTTGGCGTGCCGAGGATCCGATCCGTGGGCCCGCTTTCCACGACGCGTCCATTGTACATCACGGTGACCTGGTCGGTGGTATCGGCAATAACCCCCATATCGTGAGTAATCAGGATAACGCCAACCTGCCGCTCATCCGCCAGTTCCTTGATCAGATCCAGCACTTGCGCCTGTACAGACACATCAAGTGCGGTGGTCGGCTCATCCGCCACGATCACGGACGGCTCGGAACACAGGGCCAAAGCAATCACCACACGCTGCCGCATCCCGCCGGAAAACTGATGCGGATATTGGTCGAACCGCACTGACGGGTTCGGAATAGCCACACGATCCAGAAGCGCGATGGCCCGTTCCTTCGCATCCGTTGTCGACAGGCCCAGATGCAATTGGATCGTTTCCACCAACTGCTCCCCCACGGTGAAAAGCGGATTCAGGGAGGTCAGCGGATCTTGGAAGATCATCCCGATCTCTTTGCCCCGAATGCGGCGCTTTTCTTCGTCGCTCAGTCGGTCGATGCGCCGCCCGTTCAGATGCACCTCACCGGTGTGAATGCGCGCGGGCGGGTCCAGAAGGCCAATGACAGCATTGCCCGTCATGGATTTTCCTGCGCCACTTTCCCCAACCACACCGCGGATTTCACCGGGGCGAATGTCATAGCTAACCTCTTCCACAGGCCGAAAAACACCGCGCCGGGTGGGGATTTCCACAGTCAGGTTGCGGATGGACAGAACGGGTTCAGTCATAGGGCGCGTAACTCCGGGCGTGACGCATCGACTATTTTCTATTGTGCCTGGAGTTACAAGGCAGACGTCCGGGCAATCTTTCAACGCCTATGGTCAAATGACCCGGATGACATCCTTGTCGATGGCCAGCATATAGCCGCGCCGAGCGATGTTCTTGACCAGCAGTTCTGAAATCATCTGGTTTCCCAACGTATCACGCAAACGTTTGATGCGCGTGGCCCCAGCCGCCTCTTCACAGGCCTCTTTGGACCGGCCCGAAATCACCGCCTCAATCTCCGCACCCGTCAGTACTTCGTCATCCATGCGCGCCTCTGCCAGAACCGCCAGCGTCTCCATCGCGGCATCGGTCAGCTTGAACCCCATGTCGTTGAGATAGACGGTCTTCTCATCCCGGCTGATCAACAGCGAACTGACCTGAATGCCAGAGCGTTCAATCTGCGCCATCCTGCGGTTGAGAACGACCAGCATGGTCAGGAACACAAGCGAGGCAATCAGGAGTGCCGTTGCGAAAACCAGCAGGACAAAAATAGCGATCCGGTAGCTGACCAGCGTTTCCGAGAACGCCGTGCCAGAGAGCGCGAGTATCTCCAACAGCTTGATTTCTGTATCCGATGTCAGCGCATCATTTTCGATAAAAATCCGCTCCACCCGCATATTGAAAGCGTTGGCGTCGGGCAGTTTCAAAAACAGGAAAAACGCCGTGATGGTCAGGATCGCGACGATCACCACCACGCCAAGTATTACCACTCGACTCCCTGATTTCCGGGCATCTGCGGCGCTTGCTTCAATCACGAGGCCTGCCCCCCTTCACCTTCATTCAACCGCTCACAGACAAAATCTTCAATAAGGTCAGACCTTGTTGCGCAAGTTTCGCGCGCAACTGGCGTTGCACTGTACCACGATCACAGGGACCTGGAACCGTTGTCACATTATGGAACAAAGTCAGCGGATTATCGCGCTTGGCCTTGTATTCAACCGTACAAGCCGCATGCGCTGTGCTGGCCATGACGGTAAGCGTGACCGCAAGGGTCAGTATGGGGAATATCCGTTTCATGGACCCAAGATGCTCTGACTGTGCTTGCTATTCAATATCCCATACGTGCCACAGCAGCCCATAGCCACTGTTATCTAATAACAGTGACCCGTTATTGCCTGTCATCAGATGATGTCCCACGTTTCTTGGCACGACCCGACGGCGAGCTGTCAGCCACTTTGCCTGTCTCACATTTCCAGCACCCAGCCGGTGCTCAACCCTGAAAGGACACGATTATGTTGTTCAAAGGCTTCACAACCTCCATGGCCGCGATTGCGATTGCCTTCGCCGGCCTGTCTGCCAGCCCGGCCAGGGCCGACAACGAAACCGCCAAGATCATTGCAGGCGTTGCGGCACTCGCCATTATCGGCGCGGCGATCTCCGAAAATCGCAAGGACCGTCGGCAGGTGTCACGCTATTACAACCGGCCAGCCTACAATCCCTACTACTACAACCAGCGTCAGCGCCAAGCCTATCGCAAGCACTACTACCGCCAAGACTATTGGCACGGGCAGCGCCCGCGCTACAAGCATGCCAAACGGCAATACGGCCACGGCATCCCGCAACAACATCGCCGGTAACTGGCGGCATATTAGTCGAGCAGTAAAAAGGGAGGGGCAACGTCCTTCCTTTTTGCCTTTCGGGTCCGTTCATGGTTTGACGCCGATATGGACGGACCCGATTTTTCTCTCGAACAACGTGCCTTGGAGCGCGGTTTCGCGCGTGTGGCGGGCATAGATGAAGTTGGACGGGGGCCGTTGGCAGGCCCGGTGACCGCAGCCGCGGTGATTTTTGATCCAGGTAACGTTCCAGAGGGCCTGAACGACTCCAAAAAGCTGACCGCGCGCAAACGTGAAGCGCTTCATGATCGGATCGTGGACGCGGCACAGGTATCCGTTGCCCATGCAAGCGTCGAAGAAATTGACGAGATGAACATCCTGCGCGCGGCCCATCTCGCCATGACCCGCGCCATTGACGGCCTGCCCCATCCGCCTGACTACGCATTGATTGACGGCAACATGATTCCGCATGGCCTGACCTTGCCAGCCGAAGCCGTAATCAAGGGAGACGCCCGATCCGCGTCCATCGCGGCGGCTTCAATTGTGGCGAAAATTAGGCGCGACCGCATCATGATGGATTTGGCGCAACAGTTCCCCGGCTACGGCTGGGAAACCAACGCCGGATACGGGTCGAAAAGGCACATGGATGCGCTGGCAAATCTGGGCGTGACCCCACACCATAGACGATCCTTCAAACCCGTCCACAACATATTGTATCAAGGAAAATCTGTAAGTCGCTGATTCAAAAAAGAATTTGACGGCGAATCAGGTTTGAATCATCTTTGTCATCAACAACGCCAAGAGCGCACAAGCGCCGGGGCCGTGAAAGCGGGATGAGGCAGAATTGATGACCAAGACCAAGGCAGGAGGTGCAAAAGCACTTCCGCTGAACCAGATTATTGCCGGTGATTGCATCGAAGTGATGCAGTCTCTGCCCGAACGCTCCGTCGATCTGATTTTCGCGGACCCCCCGTATAACCTGCAACTGCGCGGCGACTTGCATCGCCCCGATAACAGTCAGGTAGATGCCGTCGACGACGCATGGGATCAGTTCGCATCTTTCGAAGCCTATGACCGGTTCACCCGCGATTGGCTTGCGGCCGCCCGTCGCCTGCTGAAACCCAATGGGGCGATCTGGGTGATCGGGTCCTATCACAACATTTTTCGCGTTGGTGCCGCGCTCCAGAACCAGGGGTTCTGGATCCTCAACGACGTGATCTGGCGCAAGTCTAACCCGATGCCCAACTTCCGTGGCAAGCGCCTGACCAATGCCCATGAGACGATGATCTGGGCCAGCAAGGAAGAGGGCGCGAAATACACCTTCAACTACGAGGCGCTGAAAGCACTCAATGAAGGTATTCAGATGCGCTCCGACTGGGTTTTGCCGCTTTGCACCGGTCATGAACGGCTGAAAGATGAAAAGGGCGACAAGGCCCACCCGACGCAAAAACCTGAAAGCCTGCTGCACCGGATTATTCTGGGGACAAGCAAGCCGGGCGATGTGGTGCTGGATCCGTTCTTTGGAACAGGCACGACAGGGGCTGTGGCCAAGATGCTGGGCCGGGATTACATTGGGATTGAGCGGGAAGACAACTACCGCACAGTCGCAGAAAAACGCCTCAAGAAAGTCCGCAAGTACGATCAGGCCGCGCTGGAGGTGACCGCTTCCAAACGTGCCGCCCCGCGTGTGCCCTTTGGCCAGTTGATTGAACGCGGGATGTTGCGCCCGGGCGAAGAGCTTTATTCCATCAATGATCGTCACAAAGCCAAGGTGCGCGCCGATGGTACGCTGTCTGGCCACGACGTGACCGGTTCAATCCATCAGGTCGGTGCTGCGCTCGAAGGCGCGCCCAGCTGCAATGGCTGGACCTACTGGTGCATCAAGAAAGACGGCAAACGCGTGCCCATCGACTATTTCCGCCAGCAGATCCGCGCGGAAATGGGTGATCGCGCCAACTGAACATGAATTACCGCCGGTGCCTGTGACCTGACAGTGCACCAACTTTCGCAGCCCCGGCCCAGTGCCGGGGCCTTTTTTTGGAGCAAGGCACCGCGACGTGGCCTTCCGCACCAAATTCGTGTCCTATCGGCTGGCGTTTCAGTGAAAGGCACAGCCATGATCAACTATCTCGCCATCAGCGCGTTCCTGCTGTTGTTTTGCATGATCGCCAAACGCCTGGAGAAAACGATCCTGACCGCGCCCATGCTGTTTCTGGGCTTCGGCGTTGTCGTGGAAAAATTCGGGATGCTGCCTTTTGAGAATGCCGAAGCGATGTTGCACATCGTGGCAGAGGTCGCGCTGATCATCCTGCTGTTTCTTGATGCCGCCCAAATCGATCAGAACGCGTTGCTGAAACGCCGTGTCTGGCCTGCACGCATGCTTTTTGTCGGCCTGCCTCTGGCGTTCCTGATCGGCACTGGCGCTGCGTGGCTGGCCCTGCCCGATTGGCCCTTGGCAGCGGTTGCTCTGGTTGCGGCCATCATGGTGCCGACGGATGCCGCCCTTGGCCAGCCAGTTGTGGCCAACAAGGATGTGCCAGAACG
This sequence comes from uncultured Roseovarius sp., assembly GCA_964389425.1. Lineage (GTDB taxonomy): Bacteria > Pseudomonadota > Alphaproteobacteria > Rhodobacterales > Rhodobacteraceae > Roseovarius. The sequence continues at coordinate 51,525 of CAYMEC010000005.1, read as the reverse complement.
CCCTCGTCGCGCGCTGACGGTGGAAAGCGGGCTCAACGACGGGCTGGCCCTGCCGATGGTGCTGCTGATGGCCTATCTTGCCGCCCCCGCCGCCACGGCCCCACCGGAGGGGTGGTTGGTCTTCGGGCTGAAACAGATCACGTTGGGGCCATTGGTCGGAGTCGGGATGGGCGTCATGGGCGGGATGATGCTCCTTTGGGCGAAACGTCACGCCACCACTTCCGAAGTGTATGAAGGGATCGGGGCTTTGGGCCTTGCGGCGTCGGCCTACCTGACCGCAACCATGGTCGGCGGCAACGGATTCATCGCGGCTTTCGCCGGCGGATTGGGTTTCGGCGCTATCGTGAAGGATCAGTGCAAATTCGTTTTCGAGTTTACCGAAAGCGAAGGACAACTTCTGTCTTGGGCGTCATTCTTCCTTCTGGGTTTGGCGTTGGTGCCAGAGGCGGTTCGCCATCTGACGCCATCCACGCTGACCCTGATATTGGTAAGCCTCTTCGTGGTTCGTCCTTTGGCCATTTGGCTTTCCTTGGCCGGCACCGATGCTGACGGCCCGACCTGGGTCTTTTTCGGCTGGTTCGGACCACGGGGCCTTGCCACTGCGCTTTTTGCCCTGCTGGCGGTCGCGGAATTGGATCACGATTTGGGGGAACAGGTTCTCTTTCTCGCCGTGAACACCGTATGGATCAGCGCCCTGCTGCACGGGTTGACCGCTGCGCCCGGTGCGGCGTTTTACGCGCGGATCATGGGCAAGAACGACCCACCTTGATGTTTCGTGTCGCGTTCCAATCTCGCGTCCACTAGGATCGCCCCATGACGGATTTGCGCGACCTGCTGGTGATCACCGATCTTGACGGCACACTTCTTGATCACGCCACCTATTCGTGGGACGCCGCAGCCCCGGCTCTTGATATGCTCAAGGCATCCGGCGCGGGGCTTATCCTTGCCAGTTCCAAAACCGCCGCCGAAATCGACCCCTTGCGCGCCGAATTGGGCTTCCCCGACTGGCCCAGCATCGTTGAGAACGGCAGCGGCCTTCTGGGCGCGACCTCCGGCACGGAAACCTATGAACGCCTTCGACGCATGATCGGTGATCTGCCGCACGGGTTTCACGGTTTCGGCGATATGGACGCGCAAGAGGTTGCAGCGAGGACAGGCCTGACCCTTGAAGCAGCGGAACGCGCCAAGACACGTCAATATAGCGAGCCGGGCATTTGGGTGGGCGCGCCTGATACGCTGGAAGCGTTTATCGACGCCGCAAACATCGCTGGCATGACCGCCCAGCAAGGAGGGCGATTTCTCACCCTCTCTTTCGGCGGGACCAAGGCCGACCGGGTCAAGGAACTGATACAACGCTTTGGACCCGCCTATACCGTCATACTAGGCGATGCGCCAAATGACGCGGGCATGCTGGACCTGGCCGATAGCGGCGTCATCGTTGCAAATCCGGCAACGGGTGACATGCCCCGGTTGCCCGGGGAGGAGAGGGGCCGTATCCGCCGAACGATAAAACCCGGACCGCAAGGGTGGTCCGAGGCGGTGCTTGATATAATTCAAGACCTTGAAGACACGGAAAACAAACGCGCCAATGGCTGACTTTCATCAAAACGGCAATATCGCCACGCTGCACAACCTGCGCACGCGGGGCCTTGATGATTTGACTTACGAACTTGCGGCCTTTGCGGAGACGCGAAAGATCACTCTCGTCCTGCCTTGCCTGTTTTCCGAACTGGAAGGCCCCGCGCTCAGCCGCATTGTCGATGAACTGGCCAAGGTACCTTACCTCCACCGCATCATCATCGGCCTCGATCAGGCAGACGAAACCCAGTATCGCACTGCAAAAAATTTCTTCTCGCGACTGCCGCAACAGCACATTGTGCTCTGGAATGACAGCCCCCGCATGAAGGCCCTTGGGGCGCGGCTTGATCGGATCGGCCTCGCCCCGATGGAACCGGGTAAGGGAAAGAATGTCTGGACATGCATGGGCTATCTCATTGCCTGCGCCGACAGCGCGGTTATGGCGCTGCATGATTGCGACATTGTGAATTATGATCGCGAAATGCTGGCACGGCTGGTCTACCCCGTCGCCAATCCCGGTTTCCGTTATCAAATGGCCAAAGGGTATTACCCCCGCGTGGATGACAAGAAACTCAACGGGCGCGTGACGCGCCTGCTGGTCAGCCCGCTTCTTATTGCGCTGAAGAAAGTCGTGGGGGATCGCGACTATCTCGATTACCTGCGCAGCTTCCGGTACCCACTGTCTGGGGAGTTTGCGATGCGGATGATGACCCTGCCTGATCTGCGCATCCCTTCTGATTGGGGGCTCGAGATTGGCGTGCTGTCAGAGGCATGGCGCAACCTTGCGCCGCAATCTGTCTGTCAGGTGGAAATTGCGGATGCTTATGATCATAAACACCAGGTCCTGTCGCCGGATGATGCCTCCAAGGGTCTCAGCCGCATGTCGACGGATATCTGCAAGGCCATCTTCCGCAAACTCGCCTCTGACGGCACGGTGTTCACGCCAAACCTGTTCCGGTCGCTGAAGGCCACTTACTATCGCGCGGCGCTGGACTTACTCGACAGCTACTACAACGATGCCAAGATGAACGGCCTCACGTTAGACCGCCATCAGGAAGAAAAATCGGTGGAGCTGTTCGCCGACAACATCATCCGCGCCGGTCAGCTGTTCCTCGAAAATCCGAATGAGACCCCCTTCATCGCCACATGGAACCGCGTGCACGCGGCAGACGCTGATTTTCTGATGGATTTCAAGAAAGCAGCGGCTGAGGATGAGGCGGAATTTTGACGACCAACATGACCGGACACTTTCACACGACGCGAGTGCATTCATAAGTCCCAAGGGCCTTGATACTGCGTCGCTCAAAATCGATTGGTGATCCACCGGCACTGGTAGGGCGAAAACGGGATCTCTGGTCCGGTCAGAAGCACTTCCTCCCCAGACAGCAGATCGCGCCATGCGTCATCCATGATCAGATTGATCTCTGACGGGCTGACCAGAACCGTTTCATCGCTGACATTGTGAATAGCGAAGATCGACTGGTTGCGATCCAGACTTTGCCGCCACACACCAAAGAGCCGCTCATCCAACCGCAATGTGAACTGCGTGGCATTGGGATGGAACGCTGGCTGTCGCGCACGGATCTGGAATCGGTCGGACAAGGCATGCATCACCTGCGCCTGATCGGTGGAGGGATCCGCCAACCTCTCCAGCAAATCGGGATAGTGCCAGCGATGCCTGTTGATCGCCCGGTTCATGCCGCGCCGCTCTACCGCCTCATGATCCGCAGGCGTGGCCAGAAGCGAATGAATGTAGATCGCCGGAATCCCTTCCAGCGACATCGGGATCGTCTGGGAACAGATGAAGCGGTCCAGATGATGCTCATCGACGCCTTTGAACGTGCGCCGCATCACATCAAACAGCGAACAGTTCAGTTCATAGGCGCTTTGGGTCCCGTCTGGCAGTGCACGCATGGACACCACAGCACCAGCCTGCCGGGCCGTCTCGATCATCTGGTCGCGCGCCTCCGGCGGCAACACGCCTTCTGCCGGGCGCATGCCCACACCATCATGGCTGGCCGTGAAATTCAGATAGGCACAACCCAGTTGCGCGGGCGGCATGCTTGCCTGCCAATCGTGCAGGTACCGCGCTGTGCCGGACTGCATTGCGTGCAAAACAAGCGGCGGCAGCGGGAAATTATAGACCGCATGCGCCTCGTTTCGGTTGCCGAGGTAGCTCAGGTTTTCTGTCCTCGGCACATTGGTCTCGGTCAGCAAAACGACCGTTTCAGACGTGTAATCGGCCAGAAGACGCAAAATCTGGACGATCGCATGAGTCTGCGGCAGGTGAATGCTGGGCGTGCCCGGTTCCTTCCAAATGAACGCCACCGCATCCAGCCGCAGAATGCGCACCCCTTTGTCGATATGCATGCGGATGATACGCAACATTTCCAGCAGCACCTCGGGGTTCTCGAAATTCAGGTCAATCTGGTCATGGCTGAAGGTACACCAGACGTGCTTTTCCCCATTCCGCGTTTCCACCTTCTGCAAAAGCGGCGTGGTCCTGGGCCGCACCACCTCGGAAAGATCATCGTCGGGATTTCCTTCATAGAAAAACCGATCATAGGGCGCGCGGCCCTGCCGGTAGTCGTTGAACCATTTGCCTTGGCTTGAGACATGGTTCAGCACCAGATCCGACATCAGGTGAAACCGCTCCGCAATGCGGGCAATATCGCTCCATTCCCCCAGTTGCGGATTGACCGCCTCATAATCGGTCACGGCGAATCCATCATCGGAACTGAACGGGAAAAACGGCAGAATATGCACCCCGTTCACCACACCTTCTACATGGCGGGCGAGGAAATCCTGCAACAGATCAAGCGGCTTGTGCTGACCATCGAGCAAAGTATCCCCGTAGGTGATCAGAACGGCATCCCGTTCCGACCAAAGCCGGTTGCCCGGCGCGCGGGGGCGTTTGCGTGGGCTAGCCCCCTCCGGCCAGAAAATCCCTAGCACGGACTGCGCCAGCGCACCCACATCCTCATCGGGATAAACCTTGCCCAACAGCTCCTTCAGCCGCGCATTGAGAAGACGATTGGCAGGCTCCATGGGCTAAGAGGGCTCGCTTTGACAATTCGTGATCAGGTCTTCCAGCCTGATACCTCAGCCCGACCCCCTGTGCCATGCATCAAAGGGCAATTTTTGACCGCCACTCTCACCAGCGACGTCAAACGCGTATAAAACTGGCGACCCCGGCAGGATTCGAACCTGCAACCTGCCCCTTAGGAGGGGGCTGCTCTATCCAGTTGAGCCACGGGGCCGCGCGCACCCGTCATCGCATCGCGTCTGCTTTACGGCAACCTTTAACTGTTCCAGCATTTTGTTGCGTGACCCCCGATGATTGCGGTAACACGAAAGCGCACCCGGAACAGGACGACAAATTTGAACACCCAACGCAATCGCACCCTGACTTTGCGCGACGTCTCAGAGGCCTCGGGCGTGTCGGAGATGACCGTGAGCCGGGTTCTGCGCAATCGCGGGGATGTGTCAGATGCCACCCGCGCCCGGGTGCTTGAGGCGGCGAAAACGCTGGGCTACGTCCCAAACAAGATCGCAGGTGCGCTGGCCAGCCAGCGGGTCAACCTCGTGGCCGTCGTCATCCCGTCGATGTCGAACATGGTGTTTCCAGAGGTCATGTCGGGCATTTCCGACACGCTGGAAGAAACCGGGTTACAGCCGGTTGTCGGCGTCACCGGCTACAGTCGCGACAAGGAAGAGCGCGTGCTTTACGAGATGCTGTCATGGCGCCCTTCCGGTGTGATCATCGCGGGCATTGAGCATTCCGAGGCCAGCCGCGCAATGCTCTCTGCCTCTGGCATTCCAGTGGTGGAAATCATGGACACCGATGGCACGCCAGTCGATTCCGTCGTGGGCATTTCGCACCGCCGCGCGGGGGAGGCGATGGCGCAGGCGATCCTCAAGGACGGCTATGAACATATCGCGTTTCTGGGCACCAAGATGTCTGCCGATCACCGCGCCCGCAAGCGGCTGGAGGGCTTCACCGAAGTGCTCGCCAAGGCAGGCGTTGAAATCGAAGACCGGGAGTTCTATTCCGGCGGCTCCGCGCTGGTAAAGGGACGTGAGATGACGAAAGAGGTGCTCGATCGCTCCCCTGATCTGGACTTCATCTATTACTCTAACGATCTGATCGGCGCGGGTGGCCTGCTATACATGCTGGAGCAGGGGTATGACATCCCCGCGCAGATGGGGCTTGCCGGGTTCAACGGGCTGAACCTGCTCAAAGGCCTGCCGCGCGAACTCGCCTCAATGGACAGCTGCCGCTATGAAATCGGCAAAACCGCTGCTGAAATCATCTCCCGACGGGTGGCCACTGATGGAGAGGGCACGCCCGAACGCATCGTGCTGGAACCCAAGATCAGCTACGGCGACACGCTTCGGCGTCACTGATCGCGTCCTCGATAAGGACCTTGAGCAAAAATCTCCATTTACAAACGCCTCAACTCTGCCGAAATGGAACAAACGGCGGGGAGAATGCCATGAAAGTTGGATTTATCGGTCTGGGCAATGTTGGCGGCAAGTTGAGCGGGTCACTCTTGCGCAATGGGATTGATCTGAGCGTACATGATCTGGACAGCGCGTTGGTGGATGCGTTCGTCGCCAAGGGCGCCAAGGCAGGCGGCAGCCCGGCCGCGTTGATGCAAAACTGTGACGCCGTCATCACCTGCCTACCCTCACCCGCGGCCTCCGATGCCGTGATGCAAGAAATGCTGCCCCATGTTGGCCCCGGCAAGATCTGGATGGAGATGTCGACCACCGATGAGGCAGAGGTGAAGCGGTTGGGCACGCAGGTCATCGAACAGGGCGGCGCGGCAGTGGACTGTCCGGTTTCCGGTGGCTGTCACCGGGCGGACACCGGAAACATCTCCATCTTCGCGGGTTGTGATCGCGCGACGTTCGAGATGATCCTGCCGCTGCTCACCAAGATGGGTCGGCGCATCCTGCACACGGGCGATCTGGGCTCTGCCTCCGTGCTCAAAGTTGTCACCAACTACCTCGCCACGGCAAACCTCATCACCTGCGCTGAGGCGCTTGTTACGTGCAAGGCCGCCGGGATGGACATGGGTACGGCGTATGAGGCGATCAAGATCAGCTCTGGCACCTCTTTCGTACATGAAACCGAAAGCCAGGTGATTTTGAACGGCAGCCGCGATATTTCCTTCACGATGGACCTGGTGCGCAAGGATATTGGCCTCTTCCAGGACGTCGCCGACCGTGCCGGGGTGCCGCTTGAAATGAACCCCCTGATGATCAGGATTTTCGAAGACGGCATCAAACGCTTTGGCGAACGGGAGCTATCGCCCAACATCATCAAACGGCTGGAAGAGGCCACAGGACTGGACGTACGCGCGCCCGGGTTCCCGCCTGAAATGACAGATGATGAACCCGAAGAGCCAGGATACGAAGTGGTGCCGCACGGGCGCTGACACCCGCACAGTACTCAACTCAGACGCGTTAACCTTATTCAGCGGTTCCATTTGACCGGGAACTGGACTCTTTGGCATAAACGCGCGGGGGCGTCTGGGAAACTGCAATGCTGTTTATGATGGGTTTGATGGGCCTGATGGCTGTTGGGACAACAGTTCTGTTGGGCGATGACGAAGAAGACATGCCGATGCCGCAAGGCGACGGCGTGGACGAGATCGAACCATCCTCCGAAGAAACGACAGATATTGGCAGTCTTATCCCGGACGATGGTAGCTCCGCACCAACGGACGATCAGACGTTGCCAGATGACGCCCTTTCAGAAACGGCAGCAGGCTCTGACACGGAAACTGATCTTTCTGAAACACCGGTTGATGACCTCATCGTCGAGGATCCACCGCTTGATGGCCCGACTGAGGCAGGCGAGGACGAGACAAGCGAGGACTTTACCACGCAAACCGGCAGCGGAGGCGATGAAACGATCGAAGGCGAAGACAACAACGAGTTTCTGTTGGGGTATGACGGCGACGACGTGATCAACGGCAATGGTGGAACCGATCAGATCGAAGGCGGCGACGGGGATGACACCCTGTCTGGCGGCGAAGGTGACGATGATCTGCACGGGCAGGATGGCGATGACGCCCTGTCGGGTGATGACGGTGAGGACACGTTGGCTGGCGGGTTTGGCGATGATCTGATGGATGGCGGGTCGGGTGATGACAGTCTGCTTGGCGGGCAAGGACAAGACACGCTTGAGGGCGGCGAAGGCGACGATGCGCTGCACGGCTATCACGGGGATGATGTGCTGCGCGGCGGCGACGGGGAGGATTCGCTTTTCGGCAGCTTGGGCAATGACATCCTGCACGGGCTCTCAGAAACGGGTGAGGATGACGGGGAAACCGACTTCCTGAATGGTGGTGAAGGCGATGACACGATCACGGCTGGCGCAAACGATGTCGTGACGGCAGGCGACGGTGCCGACGTGATCCAGTTCGGTGACTGGAACGCCGAGGGCGGACCGGCTCAAGTGATGGATTTTCAGTCCGCTGAAGATACTCTGGTTGTATTCTACGACGAAGGCGCAGGAGAGCCGGAGATCACGTTTGAACAAGACGGCCAGAACAACCAACTGTACAGTGTGATCGCCGATGGCGAGGTGATTGCCCAGGTCCTGAGCGCAACGCCGGTATCTTCAAGTGATGTCACACTGGTGGAGCAAAGCGCGGCCTGAGCACCGTCTCATTCAGTCGCACATGTAGGATCCAACAAAGCGGGTGGTGCCATCGGGCATCACCGGAACGTTCTGGCGTGAGATACCATCAATGTCGCGCCAATTGGCGAACAACACAAACCCGCCATCTTCGGTTGGAACAACCTCGCCATCCTGAACACGGTGATTGTCCAGCTCATTCGTGCCGCCCATGGGCGCCGCAATGATGCCGGCAAAGCGGAATGGTTCGCCCCAGGATGAAGCGATCCACAATGCAAGGTGATAGGGTATGTCCTGCGATTCAATATCTGTGATCAAAAGAATGCCCTCATCCGCCACAGCCACGGTTGCATCCCCAAGACCCCATTTGGACGGCAAAATACCGGTTGGCTCGGCAATGGCCAAATCCACCACATCCCAGCGTTCAAACGTGAGGTCACCCGTGAAATAGGCGATGCTCGTTCCATCAAATCCATGGGGAAATTTCCCATATTCTCCCAGCAGGTGCAGAGTCTCGCCATCAAAAAACACCCCCACATCGTCGGTTTCGTCCGGATAGGTTCCGACCACTTTCCAATGCCCTGACCCCTCCGCCGGGTCCCCGACCAGTTCGAAGATCTGACCTTCCTCAAACAGGTAATGGCGTCCATCAACTGAAATTGCATCGTCAGACTCATAGTAATCATGCACGGCATACCTATCTGACACCGTTGTCCAGTCCATGGGGTCAGTCGACAAACGATCGGACCCCAACAGGACGGCGCGCCCCGGTTCGTTGGCCAAAAGCAGGTAGTGATTGAACACATCACCGGTCTGGCCTTCCAAATACACCGCGTCATGCAAATTGGCGTAAGCCAACGACATCACGCTGTCAGATCTGGAACAACTCAGATTGGCCGTGGTCTCGACGCGCGGAAAATCACGCTGATCTAGCCGGTCAAAAAACACGAAAGCGAGCACTGCGCAGAGGGCGATAAGCGCCACAATACGTCCCACGATTTTTCTCTTTTGGTCGGCCACAACCCCGTCGCCCTGTCCCATAAATGACACAACCCATTGCGCGGCTGACGCCAATCCGCGTTCGGACACTTTATGGGTAAGATGAACGATGGATAAGCCTAAAGACAAGTCAGTTGGAACAGGCGAAACAGGACAGTGAACGTGAAAGACCTACCCGACCGGTTCGTCACCATTGCCGCGCTCTGCATCCTGCCATGGCTGTTTTACCTCGTCTACGGGCTGGCGCAGGGGTATTCCTTCTGGATTGATGAACTTTTCAGTGTCGTTCTGTCCCGCCAGACATGGATTGAGCAGCTGAACGTGGTCTTGGAAGATGTTCACCCGCCGCTTTATCAGCTCATTCTGTCACTTTGGACCAGCGTCTTTGGCGTGTCGGAGGCGGCAGCACGTGCGTTATCCGCCGCGTTCGCTGCCGGGTCGCTTGTCTTCGCAATCGGGCTCGGCCGCATGGCTGGCGGGCTGACCGGCATCACGTTCATCATCCTGTTTCTCTCGAATTGGCTGGTGTTCTTCTATGCGCAAGAGGTCCGCGCCTACGCGATGCTTTTGTTCTTGTCGACGGCAGCGCTGTTTTTCTTCCTGACCAATCGCTACCGGTGGCTACTCGCGGCGTCACTGGCACTTTCCACAACGCATTTCTTCGGTCTGCTCTTTGCTTTGCTCTGTCTGCTCTGGACAATTGTCAAAGATGGACAACGCGGCGGTGCCATAACCGTCCTCGCGCTTGGCCTGATCTGGCCTGTGATCTACCTGCTCGGGCCGGGTGGGCAGGCGGTTCTAGGCGGTACTTTCTGGATAGAGACACGTGGCCTTGCCATTTTTCCCCACGCCACAGAGGCCGGTTGGCCACAACTCACTTTCTTTTTGCGCACGCTCGGCCTTCCCCAGATCGGGACAAGCATTTTCATCGTGATGATGGTCTCAATCGCCGCCTTGCGCTCGCGACGAAATCCGTTCAAGCCAGAAGTGATCAAATGCCTCTATCTGACCTTTGGCGCGATCGGCGCGGTCATGGTCATTTCCATCCACACGCCCGTCAGCACCATCCGCAACTTCATCATTCTGGTGGCACCGATGTCGTTCCTGTTGGCTGTCCCAGTGGCAAACGCCCTGAACTCCATCGGCCTGAAGCCCGCACGCCTATTGTGCTTGCTCGTCGTGTTCGGGCTGGGTCACATTTCGATATCGCAGCAAATGCAGTGGCGTTTTTCGCCCGCACAGGATTGGAAAGGCGCCTCACGCAGCGCCGCAGACCTTGCCAAAACCCTTGGGCTCACCCGCGTCTTCGCGTTCGAAGACATCCGCAAACCCGTCTACAAAGAACGGTTTGAATTCTACCTGCCCGAAACCATCTCAGTTGAGATGATCACGAAGGAAAACCTCGGCTCTATTCCCGCAGGCGCCATCCTGCTGTTTGCACATCTTCCCAGAACAACACCGGTGGGTGACGCATGCGGTAACGAACTGACGGATGCGCTGACAGCTCTTGGTCGCACCGGTGAGGTGATGTTTTCGACCCAAAGCATGACCTGCAGAAACGGCCACATTCTGGTCCAGTGACAATCGCGCCTTCTACAAACAATTATCCTTCCCATTTCGAAAAATAGCGCCTATACGCAGCGTCTCTGCCTGACACGGCAGAATCTCCCATAGGACCTTGCTGGACGACATCCCGGCTTGCGCCCTTCACCTCTGACCAAAAGGAGACCCCGATGTCGATCACTGTTGAAGAAAAAGCACGCCTGATGAAGGAATATGCCACAAAGGACGGTGACACCGGTTCGCCCGAAGTGCAGGTGGCCATCCTGACATCCCGCATCACAACCCTGACGGAACACTTCAAGACCCACAAGAAGGACAACCACGGTCGCCGTGGCCTTCTGAAAATGGTTGCTCAGCGACGTAAGCTGCTGGACTACCTGAAGGGCAAGGAAGAAGCCCGCTACCAGGACCTGATCAAGCGTCTGGGCATTCGTCGTTAAGACGAAGCTCATAACCAGGTTTTCAAACGTCTGCCCCTCGGGGCGGGCGTTTTTCTTTTGAAGCGAAACAAAACACCTTGATTCCGCGCGGGGCGCGACAGCCTCACTTATTCTACGCTACCATCCCCCAAGAATCACGGAGAGCGCCAGTGAACCTACCAGCCTTAAACCTCATGCCCGGCGACGCGCCGTTCCGGGCGGATCCGAAAACATCCTACACCTTGCCCGCACGGTTCTATCATGACCCCGCGATATGGGAGGCCGAGAAATCCGCGATCTTCGCAAGGTCATGGTTCTATGCAGGTCATGTCAGCCAGGTGGCGAAGCCGGGTGAATTCATCACCGTCCGTATCCACGAACAAAACGTCTTCGTCGCGCGATCCCGCACCGGAGAACTCAATGCGTTTTTCAACGTCTGCCCCCATCGCGGCCATGAACTGGTCAGTGGGACAGGCCGCAAGAACATCATCACCTGTCCTTACCACGCTTGGGCTTTCGACTTTGACGGCACGCTCAAATCCGCGCGCAACACCGAGAACGTTAAGGGGTTTCGCAAGGAAGAGTTTTCCCTCAAGCCCGTGAAGGTGGAGGTGTTCTGCGGGCTGGTTCTCATCAATCTGGATCCGAAAGCCGCGCCCTTTGCCGAACAAATGGGTGACCTCGAAAACGAGATCCGGACATATGTGCCCTCCGTCGACGACCTGCAATTCGCCCAGCGTGACACCTATAACGTAGAAGCCAATTGGAAGGTCCTCGTGGATAACTTCCTTGAATGCTACCACTGCGCTCCCGCCCATCAGGATTTCGTCGATCTGGTGGATATGGACAGCTATCGCACGATCACCTGCGGGCTTTATTCCAGCCAATGCGCGGGCAATCCCAAGACGCTCAACAGCAAGGCGTTTTCCTTCCAGCCTGGCGAAGTGGAATTTGGCTATGCCGGGTGGTTCGTCTGGCCCAATTTCACGATCTGGGCTTATCCGGGGGAGGCGAACCTCTCGGTCCTGCAAATGAACCCCACCGCGCCCGAGCAATGCATCGAATATCAGGACTGGTTCGTGAAGGACGGCGTCGTTACCGATCAGCTGCGCGATGCGATCGACTATCAGAAGGACGTGTTGCAGCCCGAAGATATCGGCCTTTGCGAAAGCGTTCAGAAAGGGTTGAAATCCAGCGGGTACAATCAGGGCCGGTTCGTGGTGGACGAAGGGCTGACGGAGTTGAGCGAACACGCGGTGCACCATTTCCAGAGCCTCGTGGCAACCGCCCTTGGTGCTAGGCTTGATCCGGACGCGTAGCGCGTCACGCAGATCCGATCAAAAGAAAACGCCCGCTCAAGTGTAAGCGGGCGTTTCCGGTTTCCAGTCGCGTGACTTACATCTTCGCGCGCTCAGACTTCAGCGCGACATAAACGCAGTACATCATCCCGAGCAGCACGAGCGTGAAGGGGATACCGGTCGAAACCGCTGCCCCTTGCAAAGCGACCAAACCGCCTCCCAGCAGAAGCGCAATCGCCACCAGACCTTCCAGCGTGCACCAGAACACCCGCTGTGCCACGGGTGCGTCCATCTTGCCGCCTGCCGTGATCGTGTCGATCACGAGCGAACCGGAGTCAGAGGACGTGACGAAGAAGATCACGATCAGCACCAGCGCAATCGGCGATATGATGGAGTAAAGCGGCAGTTCCTTCAGGAACCCGAACAGGGCGCCTTCGGGCTTGTAGCTGTCGATCACTGTCGCCTTCACACCTTCCGCGCCACCAGCGTTCAGCATGTCGATGGCAGCGCCACCAAAGGTGGACATCCAGAGCGCGCAAACCAGCGTCGGTGCGATCAAGGCACAGAGCACGAATTCGCGCACTGTCCGGCCCTTGGAAATGCGGGCGATGAACATGCCCACGAACGGCGACCATGCGATCCACCACGCCCAGTAGAACGTCGTCCAACCGTGGAAGTAACTGGTGTCTTCGCGTCCGAACGGGTTCGACAGCGCAGGCAACATCACCACGTAGTCCACCATGACGGAGAAGTACCGCGTGATCGCGTCAATCGCGCCCGTGGCGAAGAAGACAAAGAGGAAGAGCCCCGCAGCCATGACCATGTTGATCTCAGAGAGCCGCTTCACACCAGCGTCCATGCCCATCAGAACGGACCCGAGCGCGATCACCGTAATACCCACGATCAGCATCACAACCACTGTGTTGGTGGTCTCAATGCCGAACACTTCGTTCAGACCATAGGCCACCTGTTGCGCGCCAAGACCCAGCGATGTGGTCAGACCAAAGAGCGTGGCAAAAACGGCCAGCGTGTCAATCGCGTGACCCCACCAGCCCCAGATCCGGTCACCCAGGATCGGGTAGAAGGCCGACCGCAACGTCATCGGCATACCCTTGTTGTAGGCAAAAATCGCCAACGTCAGACCGACCAGCGCATACACGGCCCAGCCTTCCAGACCCCAGTGGTGAATGGTGCCCACGATGCCGATATATTCATTGCCGGGTTGCGTGGCATCAATCCCCAGCGGGCTGGCATTGCCGCCTTCGGAGAAGTTGTAATAGGTCGGTTCCAGCACGCCGAAGAACAGCAGGCCGATGCCGATGCCGGCCGCGAACATCATCGCGATCCAACCCGCGTAGGAGTAATCGGGTTTGGCATCCTTGCCGCCAATCCGGATGGATCCCACCGGGAGCACAATCAACGCAAGGCAGAAGATCAGCATCGCATTCACCGAAAGCACGAGGAACCAATCAAACGTGCTGGTCAGCCAAGGCCGCAGCCAGCCGAAGAAGCTCGCGGCGGCTTCCTGATTTGCGAGGGCCAGGATCACGAACGCCGAGATCAAGACCGCAGAAATCACGAAGACCGGGTTGTGAATATCAAGGCCGAAAGGACGGATGTTGTCCTGGCCCAGTTCGAAATCGGTTTGGAAATCCGGATCCGATTGGACGGACTCCTGCTCCGATTGATTTGTTGTATCTGTCATATCTGTGTCCCGTTTTATGCCAGTTTACAGGCTTTTTAACCGCGTTCTTTGTGCGGCATAGGTCAACTGTGGTGCGCAAACAGGAGATGTGGCAAGTGAATTATCCGCCGCAGCGCAGCAACGGCAGTTGTCTGACCAAGGCGTATTCCACTTTTCAGACGCACCCAAAACGCCTATGTCAGGCGTTCACCACAAGTCCGGACCCGCACCATGGCAAAGCCCAAGGACAATCCAAACTACAAGGTCATCGCCGAGAACCGTAAGGCGCGGTTCGACTATGCCATAGAAGATGACATTGAATGCGGGATCATCCTCGAAGGATCCGAGGTGAAGAGTTTGCGGGTCAACTCCGCCAATATCGCCGAAAGCTACGCTGCGGTCGAGGATGGGGAACTATGGCTCGTGAATTCCTACATCGCACCTTATGAGCAGGCTAAAACCTTCGGCCACGAAGAACGGCGTAGACGCAAATTGCTGGTCTCCAAGAAAGAGCTGTCCAGCCTCTGGAATGATACCCAACGCAAGGGCATGACGCTTGTACCACTGGTGCTTTACTTTAACCATCGCGGCATCGCGAAAATGAAGATCGGCATCGCGAAGGGTAGGAAATCCCATGACAAGCGCGAAACTCAGGCCAAACGTGACTGGAATCGTCAGAAGCAACGGCTGTTGAAAGAGCATAGCTGAGCGCATTCGTCAGACCCCGCCAGAACCGGGCGAAGGCGTGGCGGCTCAAAAGCTCTGATTTATCTCTGCTCTCGTTCAAACAACGCCTTCAACAGCGCCATCCGCTTGGCCAAGGCCCCACCCATGGGCGCAATCAACACCAACCTCCGTTTGCGCGTCGTCGGCGCTTCAATCATCCTCACATCCTTTGACAACAGCCGAGCCACATCCGGCACTGGCAACAATGTATACCCCAGCCCTTCTCCGACGCATTCCATGATCGCTTCAAGACTGTCCAGAACCACCGTCTTTCCGTCTTCAGGCCTCGCGAAATTCTCCATCTCCTGCGCGATCAACTTGCCGATCCCGGTGTCCGGCATGAAATGAAAGAACCTGTGCTGGGCAATCAGGCCCGGCAAACCACCTGACATCAGCCGCTTGCTCGCGGCAAAGACGAACGGCTCCTGCCGCAACTCCTCGCTTGCGACAGCATCGGGCAGGCCGTCGGCATCCGTCACCACCGCGGCATCCAATTGCCCGTGCACCACCTTGTCCTGCAACACCTTGGACAGCCCGGTTTCAAACTCGAACTCGGCCCTTGGGGCCGCGTCCTGCGCAGTCTTCACGAAACCTGGCAGCAACCGAACCGCCGCAGTTGTGACAAATCCGATGCGAAACCGCCCGACGATCTCTTCCCTTGGGCGGCAGAGATCGACGATCCTTTCTTCCCGACGCAAGAGCGCCGCCGCCTCCACAACAACCGACCGCGCCACAGGGGTCAGCTTGGGTGGCCGCACGCTGCGATCAAAGAGGTCAGCGCCCAATTCCGCCTCCAACGCCTTCATCTGCATGGACAGCGCAGACAGGGTCATGTTCAGGTCTGCCGCCGTTCTGGTAAAAGACCCGGTTTTCGACAGTTGAACCAAGGTATGAAGCGCGCGGGTTTGCATAACTTCAGTGTATCTTAATTTGATATACAATCAAATTCGTTTGTTCTGAATATTAACGCCGGATACATTTCACGAAACCGTGAGAAGGTACAAAATGGGCAATCCACTCCTCAACCGCGCCAAACTTCTTGTCCCGACATTCGCTGATAGAGCCGCGCATTGGGACAAAACCCGCAGCTATCCCTGGCCCAATGTCAAGGACATGACCGAGGCAGGCCTGATGGGTATGACCATCCCGAAGGAATATGGCGGCAACGGCGCATCCTATCTCCAGATGATTGAAATCATTGAAGAGATCGCCAAAGCATGCACGCTCAGCGCGCGTATTCTTGTCGAGGCGAACATGGGTGGGATCAGCGCCGTGATGGCCTACGGCACGGACGCCCAGAAACGCTTCTGTGCGAAATACGTCTTGGACGGGGATAAACCCGCCATCTGCATCACGGAGCCGGACGCGGGAAGCGCGGCCACCCATATGCAAACCACCGCGCAAAAACGCGGCGATACTTACGTCATCAACGGCTGCAAACACTGGATCACCGGTGGCGGGGTGTCGAAACTGCACCTCGTATTCGCCCGCGTGATCACCGAAGACGGCAGCGATCAGGGGATAGGCGGCTTCATCGTCTTCGCCGATCCCGCCAATCAGCCAGACGGCTTCTCCATAACCCGCCGCGAACGCACCATGGGGCTGTGCGGGATGCCGGAAGCAGAGCTGCGTTTCGACAATCTGGAAGTCCACGAAAAATGGCGCCTGATGCCCGCTTCGGGCTCTGCGCGCGGGTTTGCCGACCTGATGACAGCCTATAACTCCCAGCGCGTCGGCGCTGGCACGGTCGCATTGGGCGTGGCTGCGGGTGCGCTGGATCGCGCCACCGCCTATCTGAAAAAGCGGGAACAGTTCGGCAGGCCACTGGCGGAATTCCAAGGTCTGCAATGGATGGTGGCCGATATGGACACGCAGGTGACCGCTGCACGCCTGATGCTGCGCGACGCCGCCGCTTCAGGCGATCCGTTCCCCGACATGACCAAGGCCGCGCGGGCGAAACTCTTTGCCTCAGAGATGGCCATCAAGGTCGTCAACGATGCGCTGCAAATGTTCGGTGCGCGCGGCTATGGCGATCTGGAACCGCTGGAACGGATGTATCGTGATGTGCGGATGTTCACGATCGGAGGCGGCACCGCCCAAATTCTGCGCACGCAGATCGCGGGCCGCGCGCTGGGCATCAAGACACCGCAGACACGCGATGGATATGTGCCAGAGAATGTCCTTCCGTTTGCGGCTGAATAAGGACGGGCTGAATTCACGCCACCGACATCTTGCCCAGCCCCACGTCAGGTAGTACCTAGTCCCGGCAACACCCTCGGGGGCTTCCCATGGCACATGATGATCCCAAAACCCTTGTTTCCACGGCGTGGTTGGCCGCGCATCTGAAGGATCCGGACCTGCGCCTTCTGGATGCCACGTGGTTTCTGCCCGGCGTCGACCGTGATGGGCGCGCAGAGTATGAAGCCATCCATATCCCCGGCGCACGGTATTTCGACATCGATGATGTGTCTGACAACCGCTCTGACCTGCCGCACATGGTCCCTCCGGTGGAAAAATTCATGTCCCGCATGCGCGCCCTTGGCGTGGGCGACGGGCATCAGGTGGTGGTTTATGACGCGCAAGGGCTCTTTTCTGCGGCCCGCGTCTGGTGGCTCTTCAAACTGATGGGGCAGGACAACATCGCCGTGCTGGATGGCGGCTTGCCCAAATGGATCGCTGAGGGCCACCCGACCGAAGACATGCCCCCCATCATCCGCGACCGCCACATGACCGTCCGGCGGCAGGCGCATATGGTCAAGGACGTCACTCAAGTGTCCTCCGCCTCCAAACTGGGGGATTACGAAATCCTCGACGCTCGCGCCCCGGGGCGGTTCCGCGGCGATGCGCCAGAACCGCGTGAGGGGCTGCGCGCGGGGCACATACCTGGCTCCAAGAACGTGCATTACGAAACACTGCTCAACGATGATCACACGATGAAATCGCCCGAGGACCTGCGCGCCGTACTTGACGCCGCTGGCGCGGATCTTTCAAAGCCCGTGATCACTTCCTGCGGGTCCGGTGTGACAGCGGCGATTATCAACCTCGCCCTCACCCGGATCGGCAAAACCGACCACGCCCTTTATGACGGATCATGGACAGAATGGGGGGCCTTCCCCACCGTGCCCGTCGCCACTGGAGACGCCTGATGTTTGCAAATCTCAAAGAACAACCCGCTGACAAAATCCTCGCCCTGATGGCGATGTACCGCGAAGACACACGCGCCGATAAGATCGACCTCGGCGTTGGTGTCTACAAAAACGCGGAAGGCGTGACCCCCATCATGGGCGCGGTCAAGAAAGCCGAGCAGCTTTGGTGGCAGGAAGAGGCAACCAAGGCCTATACCGGCCTCGCAGGCGACCCCGCTTTCGCGGATGCCATGATTGGGCTGGTTCTGGGCGATGCCGTCCCGCGAGAGGCCGTCGCTGCCGTGGCAACACCCGGCGGCACAGGCGCGGTGCGCCAAGCGTTCGAACTCATCCAGATGGCCAACCCGAAGGCGCGCGTTTTCGTCTCTGACCCCACATGGCCAAACCATCTGTCCATCCTGCGCCACCTGGAGATCGAAACGGTTCTCTACCGCTATTTCGACGAAGACACCCGCGCCGTCGATTTCCCCGCGATGATGGAAGACCTGCAAAACGTGAGGGAAGGCGACGTGGTGCTGATGCACGGCTGCTGCCACAACCCGACCGGTGCCAACCTGAACCTCACCCAATTCGGAGAGGTCATCGCGCTCATGACCGCCAAGGGTGCTGTGCCGATGATCGACATCGCCTATCAAGGCTTTGGCGACGGGCTGGAAGCAGACGCCGCCGCCACCCGCGCAATCGCTTCCGGCTGCCCCGAAACCCTGATCGCAGCAAGCTGTTCGAAGAACTTCGGCATCTACCGCGAACGCACCGGCCTTTTGATGGCCGTAAGCCAGGACAATGCCCGCACGAAGCTCAACCAAGCCACGCTGCAACACCTCAACCGCCAGAACTACTCTTTCCCGCCCGACCACGGCGCGCGGATGGTAACGCTAGTGTTGAATGATCCCGACTTGCGTGCCGACTGGCAGAACGAGCTGGAATCCGTCCGCCTCTCCATGCTCGATTTGCGCCAAAGCCTCGCCGATGAACTCCAACGCCTGACGGGGTCCGACCGCTTCGGCTTCATCGCCCAACACCGCGGCATGTTCTCCCGCCTCGGATTGTCCTCCGACGTGGTCGAGGCCCTACGCAAAGAGCACGCCATCTACATGGTCGGCGACAGCCGCATCAATGTGGCCGGCCTGAACGCTCGGACGGTGCCAGTCCTCGCCCAAGCCATCGTAGACGCGGGCGGCTAACCCACCCCGTTAGCGCCCGGTGCGGAATCAAGGCGCTTGCGCCGCCGCGCCTTCGCCGGGCCCCACCCAGGGCCTGGCGAATGTGTGAGGTAAGCGCATCGCCCAAATGTTCAGCGGGACCCAACGATAAACCGCTGCTGCTCAAAGGTCAGGATCGCCAGACCGGGACCCGCCAAAGACGCTCTTTTGGTCGTGAAGGCAAAGCGGACTATCCTTAAAAACCGTCGATTGTCCGTTCTGAGCACAGAGTTATTGATGCTGCACTGGAAAGGAACGGTCGCTTGCATGGGCAAGCGAGCTTCGCAGAGTCACGTGACTTGTCGAACGTGAGTCTAAATTAGAATTAGCTCCCGGTAATCAGCCCCAATCCTTCAACGGTCGTAGAGACGAAAATGAATGTCGCACACCAAACTACTATCCCAACAAATACAATAGCGATCTGCTTGAAGGAGAGTTTCTCGATGGTGTTAACGCGTTCGTACAAGTCGTTTGGAACGAAGCTGAGTATTAAGAAAACGAGCCAAATCGATAGCGTCGCCGTAGTTACAGTTTCTAAGCCAAAAAGAACTATGCTTTGGTTGAGAGATTGGAGCGCCTTGAGTACTCCAATCACAGTCAGCGCTGAAAAGCCCAAAACAATATCGCTGAGCACCTTACGCCCCAAAGAGACAGCCGAGCGTCGTGTAGCTACCTCTGGTCCTACTCCAGCTTGCGTTTTGACGCTTGGGTTTAGTTCGTTTCCATCCATGAAATCTCTCTAGATTGGTTTCGGTATCAAGAGAAGTCATCACGCACACCTGCCAAGCGCAAAATCAAATGTCCGCTTAGGGCTAGCTGGTGCAATTGTTTGAGATTCCGCGAACGGCCGCTTCGTCCCGCAAATCGGACAATATGAGATCGACCCCCACATCCAATTGGACACCCCCAAATCCCATGCTACACCGATCCCATGGTCGATGTATTCCTGCAGACGCTCCCTTTCTTTCTGATCATCGGCCTGGGATACGGCGCGGGGCGCACGGGGTTTTTCACGGAAACCGCCACCGCCTGGCTTACCAAATTCGTGTTCTACTTCGCCCTATCCGCGATGCTCTTCAAATTCTCCGCGAACCTCAGCTTCGCAGAGGTGTTCGATATCACCTTCATCGCCGCCTATCTCTGGGCCACCGGGTTCGTCTACGGCATCTGCATGATGGTCGCCTTCCTGCGCGGCTCCTCCATAGAAAAAGCGGCGATGGAGGCGCAATGCGGGGTGATCGGCAATGTCGGTTTCCTCGGCGTGCCGATGCTAACGCTGCTGATGGGCGAAGCCGCGATTGGGCCGGTCATGCTGGTCCTGTCCATCGACCTCATCGTCTTCGGTTCCCTCATCGTCATCCTGATCACGAGTTCCCGGGGCGATGAGGCAGGCCTGCGTGTGTTCAAAACCGTCGGGATGGGCCTGCTCAAAAACCCCATGATCGTGTCGATTACACTGGGCCTCATGTGGGCCGCATCGGGCGTCGCGATCCCGCTTGTGATGAATGATTTCCTCGACCTGCTCGGCGGGGCCGCCACCCCGGGGGCGCTCTTTGCCATCGGCGCGTCGCTCGCCACGAAACGCGTGGACCGTCCGTTGATCGCAGGCTGGTTATCGGTCAGCAAACTGGGCCTGCACCCAGCTTTCGCCGCCTTCGCCTGCCTCGTCCTCTTCCCGGTCGATCCTTACGCCGCCGCTGTCATGATCGCCGCCGCCTCTCTGCCCGTCGCGGGCAATGTCTATATCCTCGCCGAACACTATGGCGTGGCGCCCCAGCGCGTCTCCGCCTCCATCCTTATCTCCACCGCACTCGCCGTGATCACCGTGTCATTGGTCATCGGCTGGGTCTCCGGCCTCTACTGATGCCCTACGAACCCATCCCCCTGCCACCGCGCGCACCCCTTTCCGACGATGAGGCGCTGACCCGCGTCACTGCCTTCCGCGATGACATGGCCACCCGCCGCACCGTACGCCACTACGATCCTCGGCCGGTGCCAGAGGCCATCATCCGCACCGCCATCGAGGCCGCCGGCACCGCCCCCAGCGGGGCCAACCAACAACCCTGGCACTTCGCCGCCATCGCCGACATGGGACTAAAAGCCCAAATCCGCGCGGCTGCCGAAGCGGAAGAAGAAAAGTTCTATGACGGCGGCGCCCCGGACGAATGGATCGCGGCGTTAGAGCCCATCGGCACCGGCGCCTCCAAACCACACCTCACCGACGCACCATGGCTCATCGCCATCTTCGCCCAGCGCTACGGTCTGAACGAAGACGGCACCCGCCGCAAACACTACTACGTGCCGGAAAGCGTGGGCATCGCGACGGGCCTCTTGATCACAGCCCTGCACACAGCGGGCCTGTCCACTCTCACCCACACGCCCAATCCCATGGCGTTCCTGAATACGCTGCTCAAACGACCAGACAATGAAAAACCGGTGATGATCTTGACCGTGGGCCACCCGGCACCGAACGCCACGGTCCCTAGAGCGGCAACAATGAAGAAATCGATCAAAGACATAATGACCACGCATACAGGTCACGATTAGGAGGAACACGATAATGCAAACCCAATCAGAAAACGCCTGTTTCGGCGGCGTGCAAGGGGTCTATACCCACGCCTCCGAAACCTGTGCCTGCGATATGACCTTCGGGCTGTTCCTGCCGGAAGAAGCCAAGGACGGCCCCGTGCCCGTGCTATGGTATCTCAGCGGCCTCACTTGCACCCATGAAAACGCCATGGTGAAGGCGGGGGCCCAAGGATGGGCGGCGGAGCAAGGCATCGCTTTGGTTTTCCCCGATACTTCTCCCCGCGGCGAAGGCGTGGCCGATGATGACGCCTACGACCTGGGCCAAGGCGCGGGCTTTTATGTGAACGCCACGCAGGACCCCTGGGCGCCGCATTTTCAAATGTGGGACTATGTATCCGAAGAACTGACCGGGCTGATCACAAGCGAATTCGCCATCGACCCGGATCGGCAGGCCATCACCGGACACTCCATGGGTGGGCACGGCGCACTGACCCTGGCCATGGGCCTGCCCGGGCGGTTCCGGTCCGTCTCCGCCTTCGCGCCCATCTCCCACCCCACGGCCAGCGATTGGGGTCGCAAGCAGCTTGGTGCCTACCTGGGCAAAGATGAAAGCACATGGGCCCCCCATGATGCGACCCTGCTGATGCGCGAAAAAGGCTTCGATGGCCCAATCCTCACCGACACGGGCACCAGTGACCAGTTCATCGATCTGCTCAAACCCGAAGCCTTTGCCGAAGCTGCCAACGCCCGCCGCGCCGAGGCCACGCTGCGCCTGCAGCCGGGGTACGATCACAGCTACTTTTTCGTCTCCACTTTCATGGAAGATCACATCAGCTTTCACGCAGAGGCGCTTTACGGCTGATGATTTACGTCGATGCCGATGCCTGCCCGGTGAAGGAGGAGGTGGAGCGCGTGGCCACACGACATAAGCTGGAGGTCGCCATGGTCTCCAACGGCGGCATCCGCCCCTCGCGAAACCCACTGATCGAGATGGTGATCGTCCCGGACGGTCCGGATGAAGCCGACATGTGGATCGCGGACCGCGCAGGCCCGGGCGATGTCGTGGTGACCGGAGACATCCCCCTTGCCGCCAAATGCGTGGCAGGCGGCGCGCAGGTTCTCAAACACAATGGCGAGCCGCTGACCGAACGCAACGTCGGCCAAGCCCTCGCAACGCGTGACCTGATGGCCGATCTCCGCGCCGCCGATCCGTTTCGCCAAGGCGGGGGCAAGGGGTTCAGCAAGGCAGACCGTTCCCGATTCCTGAACGCGCTGGAACAAGCTGTCAGGCAGGCACAGAAACAGACCTAAGCCGCGCTCAGGATTTTATGCCTCCGGCGGGGATATTTTCAGCCAGAAGAAACACGGGGCTGCTTGCTTTTTCTGGCCGCAGATATCCCGGGGAGTCGCCACTGGTGCGCCATTGGTTCGAGCCCAATGGCAACGGGCTGACCCCCAAGGCCGCACTTTCAATCAAGCGCCCCCCATGCCATGCTCAAAGCAACACCCAAAGGCACCGCTTCATGACAAATCCAAGCTGGCGAACCAACATCCTCGGCGCGTCCTGCGCCTTCGGGGCGGCGATGGGGTTTTCCATACTGGAGCTGATGGTGAAGTTCCTGTCGGAGAGTTACGCGCTCCACCAAACCGTATTTTTCCGCGCCATCGTCGGCATGACCGCTTTCGCGATCTTCGTGATGCCCTTCCAGGGCGGGTTTCGTGTCTTCCAAACAAAACGCCTTGGCGTTCATATCTTCAGGGGGTTCTGTGTGGTGGCGGCAAACACCTGCCTCTTTCTGGGCCTCGCCTCGCTCCCCCTCGCTGATGCGGTGGCGATCTATTTCGTGGCTCCGCTTGTCACCGCGCTGCTGTCGGTCATCTTCCTGCGCGAAACCGTGGGGCCGCGCCGCTGGACAGCGATCCTGATCGGGCTTTTCGGCGTCATGCTGATCGTCAAACCCGGCACGTCGGCGTTCCAACTGGCGTCCATCTTCCCCATGCTCGCGGCCACGCTGTATTCCATGATGCACATCACCGCGCGCCGGGTCTCCGGCACCGAAAGCGCCTTTACGATGACGGCTTATTCCAACCTCAGCTTCCTGATCGTCGGCGCCCTGGTGGGCCTGTCCATCGGCTGGGGGCAATTCCAGGGCACGGGCCCCGAAGAACTTGATTTCCTTCTCCGCCCCTGGGCCACGTTCAATCCGGCCGACACCATCTATTTCATCCTGCTGGGCACCTGCGGGCTGGCCGCCGTGTTGCTGATCACGCAGGCCTATCGCATTGCCGAGGCGTCGTTTGCCGCCCCTTTCGAATATGTGTCCATCCCCCTTGCCATCGTCTGGGGCGCAATTTTCTTTGGCACCTGGCCCGATGGCTGGTCTTGGGGTGGCATGGCACTGATCCTCGGATCCGGGCTTTACCTTCTGTGGCGCGAGGCACAGATTGGCCGGGACAGCACAGGTCCAAGAGGGGTAGAAGATGCAGGTTGAAGCGGTGGTGTTCGACATCGGCAATGTCCTCATCGGATGGCAGCCGGAGCGCTATTTCGACACCCGGATCGGCCCGGCGCGACGCCGCGCGCTCTTCGACGCCGTCGATCTGCACGGGATGATGCAGCGTATCGACGAAGGCGGCGTGTTCGGCGACGTCGTCGAAGAGACCGCGATGGCTTATCCCGATTGGTCGGATGAGATCCGCTGCTTTCGCGACCGCTGGAACGATCTGGCCGGGCCCGAGATCGCGCATTCCGTCCGCTTGCTGCGCGCATTGCGATCCAAGGGCATGCCCTGTTTCGCTCTCAGCAATTTTGGGCGCGAGAATTTTCCGCTGAGCGAGGTCGAATTCCCGTTCCTCACCGAATTCGATCGCCGCTACATCTCCGGGGTCATGAAACTCGCCAAGCCCAATCCCGCGATTTACGCCGAAGTAGAGACGGATTCCGGGCTTCACCCCGGCGCGCTTCTCTTCGCTGATGATCGCCGCGACAATATCGAGGCCGCCGCTGCCCGAGGCTGGCAAACCCACCTCTTCACCTCTCCCGATTGCTTCGCCGCCGACCTTGTCGCGCGCGGTTTGCTTGGGCCGGATGAGGCCCGATGACCTCCTTCATCTCTTTCTCGGAAGGCGAGGCGAATATCAGCTGGCTGGGCCTCTGCGACGCGTTTGAGACAGGTCACCGCTTCCCCCGCGCCCAGATCGAAGACACGTTCCTTCATCGCGGAGAGGACACGTTGCTCACCCGCTCGGCCTGGGTCGATGGGCTGGGCGTGGCGGTCAAATCCACCACCGTCTACCCCGGGAACCCGGCCAAAGGCCGCCCCATGATCGACGGGACATTCAGTCTCTATGCCGATGATGACGGGCATCTGGAAGCGGTCATAGATTTCTTCCTTGTCACCAAATGGAAGACCGCCGGAGACAGCCTTTATGCCGCCACGCGCCTCGCCCGTCCGGAGAGCGAACAGATCCTCATTGTTGGCGCAGGCGTCGTGGCGCATTCGCTGTTTGAGGCCTATTCCGCCGCCTTCCCCAAGGCGCACATCGCGGTCTGGAACCGCAATCCCGCACGGGCGAAAGAGATGGCGCAGACCTGTCCGGGCCTCGCCGTCGCGGACGATCTGGAAACGGCCGTGCGCGCCGCCGATATCGTTACATCCGCCACCCCGTCGACCACGCCCCTTATCAAAGGCGCGTGGCTCCGTCCGGGCCAACATGTCGACCTCATAGGTGCCTTCACCCCGTCCATGCGCGAGGCCGATGATCTGGTCCTGCAACGCGGTGACATTTTCGCAGACACCTATGACACCATCCTGGGTCATATCGGTGAAATCCAGATCCCGCTCGACAGTGGTGCGATCAGCCGCGATGATCTGGGGCCAACCTTCTACCAGCCCGATACGTTCCGGCGCAAAAACAAGGATCAGATCACGGTGTTCAAAAATGGCGGCGGCGCGCATCTGGATCTGATGACCGGGCGCTACATCCTGGATCAATGGCGGGCCGCGCAATGATCTTTTATGCCCTCATCGCCCTTGTCGCAGCTGTCTTGATCTTCCCCTTCCTGGCAGAAGCCTTGCGCCCGCGCATGACCGCCTCACGCCGCAAACTCGCGCCGGGGCAATTTGCGAACCTTTCCCAAGGCACCACCCATTTCCAATGGACAGGTCCGGAAGACGGACCGATTGCGGTTTGCATCCACGGCCTCACCACACCTTCCTTCGTCTATGGCCCGCTGGCCGACGGCCTTGCCGCGAAGGGTTATCGCGTGCTGACCTACGATCTCTATGGTCGCGGCTTTTCCGACCGGCCCAAAGGCGATCAGGACAGCGCGTTCTTCAACCGCCAACTGGACGATCTTTTGGCCGATCAAGATGTAACAGAGCCTTTTTTGCTCTTCGGCTACTCCATGGGCGGGGCCATCGCCGCGGCCTATACGGCGGCGAATTTGGGCCGAGTAGAACAGCTGGTCCTGCTCGCGCCCGCAGGCATGGCACTTGATCTCGGCCCGCTGGTCGACATGGCGCAACGCGGCACTTTCATGGGGACGTGGCTGACATTGGGCTTCTACCCCAAATCCCTGCGCCGCGCGACAGAAGGGGAACGCGGACTAGACAGCCCAATCCCCCATATGGTTGATCGCCAGATCGAAGAGACGCGGCTCAAGGGGTTTGCCCCCGCCGTGCTCGCATCCCTGCGCGGGGTTCTCGATGAAGATCTCGAACCCGCCCATCGCGCCATTGCCGAGGCAGGTATCCCCGTGACTGCGGTTTGGGGTGAAACCGATGAGGTGATCCCGCTTGACTGCAAGGACCGCCTGTCAGACTGGAATCCCAAAGCGGACAATCATGTTGTCAAAGGGGCTGGCCACACTGTCACTTACACGCACACGGCAGAGGTCCTGACAGCCCTCAACAAAACCCTGTAAAACGCGCCGGAGGCGCGCGCCCTCACCGCCGCGCGCAGCGCGGCCACCCTGCCCGTCAGGGCCGAGATCGCCCGAAGGGCAGACGAGGCGATTCCTCAAATCACCGTCTCATCCCGCCAAAACCCGGAAATCCGCAAATTGTCCGCTTCGTAACCAGCCGCCTTGGTGATCTCTCGCAACTGCCGCGCCTGATCCTTTTCACCGGCAAACCAGATAGGGTCTGACGCAAAATCACCATGCCGCGCCATGGCGGCATCCAACAACCGTTCACCTTTGGCGCGGGACAACCACGTGACCGCCATGCTCCTTGGCACCTCGAACGGATACGCACAGGCCGCACCCTGTTCGGCCTCCAGGAACACCTCGCCCGTCGCATCATCGGGCAGATTCTCCAGAATTCGGGCGGCCGCCGGGAAACCCGTCTCATCACTGCACATCAGACACCGGTCTGCCCGCATCACACCACCGCCCATCGGCCCGATCAGCCCGACCGTTTGGCGCGCAAGCTCACCCCGTTGCAGCTCAGCCACCCATTCCATCGTCTTGCCGCCGTCATGGAGGAAGATATCCGTCACGATCTGGCCTTTGTCATAGTCCACCGACCGAACGGTGTAGACGGGTTTGTGCGGCGCTTGGGGCGTGTCAAAGTACTTGACCGATCCATTGGGCGCCACGGTGGGCCAATCTGTTGCACCACTCTTGACAGGTTGCAGCAACCGGAAATGGATCGATGCCTCGCCATAGCTGCTGACATCCTCGCCCTCCAGCGTCGCGCGCAGAAAGACAGGGCCCAACTGTTCCACCTTGACGGTCTTCATGAACTGAAAATTCGATGGCAATTCCATTACGCTGTTCCTTTGGACCGCCGAAGCGTCGCAAAGGGATCATCCGGGTGCGTGTCCGGTTGGAACATGGCGCAATCTCCAAAACTGGAATGAGGTCCGCTGACGCGTCAGTCGCGCCGACATGGCGAAACCGTACACATGTATGGATCGAAGTGTAAATGGCCGCAATGACAAGGGGCGGATTCTGCGTCGCAAGGGGCTGTGACCTTCGCTCTTCCTCTTCTGTCGGCCTGCCTGTGCAGATGAGCGACAACATCGGACCTATCTGCCATGCGGCGCGACTTGCATTTGTCGAACCAAATCGACTGTTGTACGGTTTGGATGGAGGCAGATTTGGACACTCTCGTACTGACACAGGAAATGATGGTTGTCCTCGGGCTACTGGCGTTCACAGTGTTTCTATTCGTGTCCGAAATTGTCCGAATCGACGTCGCCGCGATCCTTGTGATGCTGCTTCTTGGCGGGCTGAGCTACGTGCCCGGCCTGGGCAACCTCGCGGATGTCTCGAACCTCTTCACCGGCTTTTCCTCGAACGCGGTCATTTCGATCATCGCCGTGATGATCATCGGGGCCGGTCTGGACAAGACCGGACTCATGTCAAAAGTGGCCGCTCTTATCCTGAAACGCGGAGGGACAACCGAAACCCGCATCATTCCAATCGTCTCAAGCGTCGTGGGGATCATCAGCTCGTTCATGCAGAATGTCGGGGCGGCGGCGCTCTTCCTGCCTGTAATCAGCCGCATATCAGCCCGCACCGACATCCCCATGAGCCGACTTCTGATGCCCATGGGCTTCTGCGCCATCCTTGGCGGAACCGTCACGATGGTAGGCTCATCCCCACTCATCCTGCTCAATGACTTGATCGAGACAGGCAATGAAACGCTCCCAGCGGGCCAGCAGATGGAACCGTTCAGCCTGTTTTCCGTCACGCCCATAGGCTTGATGCTTGTGGCCACGGGCGTTCTTTACTTCGTGTTGTTCGGACGCTGGGTTTTGCCGTCAAAACGGGAAAGAGGCGCCGATGCCGGATCCGCCCGATCAATGCAGGCCTATATTGAAAACACCTACGGGTTACGCGCGGACATGTTCGAGGTGCGCGTGCCGGCCGGCTCCATCATCATCGGTCAATCCCTGGCGGACCTGATGGTCGCGCATCACATGTATATTCTGGGGACGTCCTATCGGGGGCACAAGGTCATCGCGCCGATGGCCGACACCGTGATCGAAGCGCCCGCGCGCCTTGCCGTCCTGGGGTTGCGCCGTGTCGTCCGGGAAGAGTTTGCCGAACCTTACGGGCTTGAGATCATGCCCCAGCTGGATGTCTTCGCAGACGATTTCGCGGCGACGCAATCGGGCGTGGCCGAAGTGGTCATCCCCCCGGGATCAAGCGTGATTGGCCAAACCCCCATTGATCTGCGCCTTCGGCAAACCCACGGTCTTTCGCTGTTGGCCATTCATCGTGGTGAAAACACCATGAGCCACGTCGAAACCGAAGATCATGAGGCGACCCATATCGGTCAGGTGCCGTTGCAGGCCGGGGATACCGCCGTCGTGCACGTGCAATGGGATCGCCTGACCGCCCTTTTGTCGGACAAGGATTTCGTGGTTGTCACCTCCGACTTCCCGCAAGAGGAACTGCGACCCCACAAGGTGGGCTGGGCGTTGGCTTTCTTTGCCTTGGCATTGGCGCTGATCCTGTTCTCTGATGTGCGGCTATCGCTTTGCCTGCTTGCCGGTGCGATGGGCATGATCCTCAGCCGTGTCTTGTCCATCGACGAAGCCTACCAATCCGTCAGTTGGAGCACGGTCTTTTTGCTGGCGTCTCTCATCCCCTTGGGCCAGGCCGTGCAGAATACAGGAACGGCCGCTTGGATCGCGGGGCAAATCCTGACCTTGCTGGAAGGGTGGCCCATTTGGGCGCTGCAGGCAGGTCTGGCTGTGGTCGCAACCGTCTTCACGCTTGTCATGTCCAATGTCGGCGCGACTGTCTTGCTCGTTCCCTTGGCAATCTCAATCGCGCTGGCCGCGGGCGGCGACCCGGCGATCTTTGCGCTCACGGTCGCGATTTCAACGTCGAATTCCTTCCTGATCCCGACCCATCAAGTGAACGCCCTGATCATGGGTCCCGCCGGCTACCGCGTGATCGACTTCGTGAAATCCGGTGGGATCATGACCATCCTCTTCCTGATCGTGTCGATCACGGGCCTGAATCTTTTCTACTGAGTCATAACAAGCGTCTGACAAAAGCATGGACTGTACGTGTCAGAGTGAAAAATCAGACCGCATTGGTCTTGGATGAAACCCAGGCGTTTCCATTCTTGGATGCGCCCAACTGGCATCTGCTGACTCAAGCCGCATTGGAATTGGAACAGTCACGATAGATTTTCCAAGTTCCGTCCGACTGCTTTTTCAAGACGGTCAGGAATTTTCCGTCGAAAGGCGTCTCCCTGCCGTCCACGACACGTTCAATGATGAAATGCCCATGCGCGAACGCGTAGTCGCCAATCACCGTCATATCATCGATGTCTATTGACGCCCCGTTGACTGGAACCGCCTCAAAGCGTGCGTGTGTTACGTGTCGCAGTGTGTCCATGTCGCTTGCGCGGGCACCCGGGAACAACTGAATGCCATTCTCATCCCAGTTCGCCAACCAGGCGTCGGCGTCCCCTGTCACCCGGGTGGCAAGATATGTATCGAGTGCGTTCTTGACGTCTTCCATAGCATCTTTCCTTCCTTGCTTGTCTGCGAGCACTCTAGCTGAGATCAGAAACTGCTTCCGTTGCGGTATCGTTGCGATAACGTGACAGCCGTCGGGGTTTTGGACACACGGATGACAAAATGGGTTTTCAGCACGGAAGACGGCAGCCTGTCGTCCAAAACCGAGATGCGCAGATTGCCGCCAAAGGCTGCCGCTGTGTTGGAATGCCTGATAAACGGTGAAGGATCTGTATTATCTCGAACCCATATCCTTGATGCCGTGTGGCCGGGCTTGCCTGTCAGCCCCGACCTCGTGCGAGAGAACATTTTCGAAATTCGTAAGGCATTGGGGGATACGGCTTCGACGCCAAAGTACATCGAGACGGTTGGGCGAACACAGCGGAAGCACCGGTTGATAGCAAGATCGAAACGGCGAAGATCGCAGCCATCTTGAACGGATCTACGGGGAAGAGCGCTTCACAGAGAACTTAGGCACAACCAACAACACCAATCGGTACACCGGTCATGATTATGACGAGGAAACAGATCTCAACTACATGAACGCTCGGTACGCCTTGAACCGCTCGAGCGGGTAAACCCCGATCCGCTGACAGTCCCAACAAACGATGACGATCGGGTCGCGATCGAGATCACAGACTTTCTGACAGCCGGTGTATGAGACAGGGGAGGGCATAGAGAAATGAGAACGAATAGCGAACAAAAGTCAATTTTGTTCTTGAGACATTGCCTCATAACAATGGGAGCTTACGGGTCAATGGTCACCAAAAAGAGGATAAAGTGAGGATAATTTCAGTCGTGTGTCTTACCAAACACCTGAATTTACTGGTCGGAGTGAGAGGATTCGAACCTCCGGCCCCTGCCTCCCGAAGACAGTGCTCTACCAGGCTGAGCTACACTCCGACTGCCGATGGGGGATACGCCCAAGGGCGCGCATTGGCAAGTGTTGAATGCGGCGAGGTCAGTCCTCAAGCCGCGACAGAAACGCCTCATAGTCCGCCGCTTGCACGCGATAGGTGACCTTATCAAAACTTGGCGCCTCCACCTTGGCATAAAACGCCTGAGAGCCTTCGTTATTCTTGTCAGTCTGCCAATCCACGCGAGTGCACCCTTCGGCATCAGCGATACGCACCAGCTTGGCCAAGAGGGTGCGCCCAACGCCGCGCCCGCGCGCCACTTCGCTGACAAACAGCTCCTTTATGTAAAGCGCCATCTCCGGGCCTGCCGGGAAGGTCAGCACCCAGGTGGCAAAGCCCAGCGCGAGATTGCCTTCCACAGCCATCAGGCAGGACATGTGGCGCTGATCGTCCAGCATCTGGAGGATGCGCCGTTCTTGCGCCTCCGTGGCGGCGCGCACACGGTAGTAGCCAAGACATTCGCGATAAAGGTCCAGGAACGCCTCCGCGTCCTGAGGTCCGTAAGGGCGTGCCTCGATCACAGGCTCTCATCAAGGGCGGCGACGATCGCATCCCCCATTTGGGCCGTCGTCAAGGGCGTCGTGCCCTCCTCCCCGATCAGGTCCGCAGTCCGCGCACCACCTGCCAGAACGGTCTCAATCGCTGTCTCAAGCCGTGTTGCCTCGTCCCCTTGATCAAAGGAGTAACGCAGCGCCATCGCAAAGCTGAGAACACAGGCGATCGGGTTCGCCTTTCCCTGCCCCGCAATATCAGGAGCAGACCCGTGTACGGGTTCATACAGCGCCTTGGGCCGGCCATTTGGCATCGGCGCGCCAAGGCTGGCCGACGGCAACATGCCCAGAGAGCCCGTCAACATGGCCGCTGTGTCCGACAGGATGTCACCGAACAGGTTATCCGTCAGGATCACGTCAAACTGCTTCGGCCAGCGGCACAGCTGCATGGCACCTGCATCCGCATACATGTGGGAAAGTTCCACGTCCGGGTAATCCTCATCGTGGACCTTCTGCACCACCTCACGCCACAGGATGCCCGACTCCATCACATTGGCCTTTTCCATGGAACAGACCTTGTTGTGGCGACGCCGTGCCAGTTCAAAGGCTGACCGGGCCACACGGTCAATTTCGCTTTCAGTATAGCGTTGGGTGTTGATGCCCACGCGTTCATTGCCTTCTTCGAAAATGCCGCGCGGTTCCCCGAAGTAAACGCCGCTCGTCAGTTCCCGCACAATCATGATGTCGAGGCCGGAGACGACCTCGGGCTTCAGTGATGAAAAATCGGCCAGCGCATCAAAACACTGCGCCGGGCGCAGGTTGGCGAACAGATCCATCTCCTTGCGCAGCCGCAACAGCCCGCGTTCCGGTTTTACCGAGAAGTCGAGCACATCGTATTTCGGCCCGCCGACGGCCCCGAGCAGCACCGCATCCACTTCTTGTGCGCGGGCCATCGTGTCGTCATGCAGCGGCGTGCCGTGAGCGTCATAGGCCGCCCCGCCCACCAGATCCTCGCTCACGTCAAAGGACAGATCACGCTTTGCACCGAACCAGTCGATGATCTTGCGGACTTCGGCCATCACTTCCGGGCCAATACCGTCACCGGGCAGAATGAGAATCGAAGGGGTGGTCATACGCGGCGTCCTTGCGGTTTGTTTCTGTGCCCCTCCGCCTAGCCTGTAGGCCCCTAGGCGTCAAGAAACGGGCCGTCGAGAAACCGCTTAGTCGATCACCACATCCACCCAGACCAACCGATGGCGGCTTGCTGTCTGGGCCTGTTCGGCGGCTTCCCCATCCTGGGGCCAATGAACACCCGATCCGGTGACGGTCAGGTCGGCAGACGGCAAGACATAACTCACCCGCAAATTGCCCACGCCACGCCAGGACACCGTGTCCAGCTTTGGGTCACCCATGTGACCCGGCGTGTTCTCTGTGCCGGGACCTTGCGGGCGTGGGTCCTGCAAGCGGGCATCACCGAGCAGATCGCGGATCACCGCCTTGCGCCCTTCCCCATCCACCGGGTCTAGATTGGCGTTGCCTGCAATCACGAAGGATCCGTCCGGCATGTCACCCAAGGTGCCATCCAGCACATGCCGCCAGAAGAGAATCTCATCATGGTTGCGCCGTCCGTTTCGATCCTCTGGGCCGTCAAACACCGGCGTCGCGGCATGAAAACTCATAAGGCTAAGCGGCTTTCCCGCCACCTCGATCGGCACAATCCAATGGCCGGATCTGGACAGGCGTTGCACCTCCTGGCCCAGCATAGGCTCTGCTGGCCACAAGGGCTCAGGCATGTCTGACCACAACATATCTCCGAAATCCTGCGCTTTGCTCTCATCAATCACGAACCGAGACAGGATCGCCTGTCCGCCCTCGCCCGTGAACCAACCATAGCTATGGGCGTCCTCCGGCTCCCCCAACCGCCCGTCCCCGTCCAGATCGACGCCCGTGGGCCGCCCTGCGTTGGACGGACGGGCGAAAAGATAAGGGTAGAGCAAACCCGCCTCTTCAATGCGATTGCGCAGCGCGGTCAGGGCAGCAAGGTCATAATCATAATCAATGCCTTGTATCACAAGGATATCAGGCGCGACCTCGGCAATCACAGCGGCGACCGCAGCAACCTGCGGGTCTTCTCCTTTCAGAATATCCCGAAGCAGCAGGCCAGGGCCCTTGCGTGACAATTCCGTGTGGTAGGTGGCAATTCGGATCGTATCTGCGGATGCAATGCTCGCCCATAGCGCGCAAAGGACAGCGATCAGGCCCGCGCGTGTTGGTCCTTGGCTTCGCCGCGAGCGTGCACGCGCTTGCGCTTGGCCGCGATCAGATCGGCCACCCGCGCAAGGGCGAGACCGCGAATAAACATGCTGGCAGGAAGAAAGGCCCATGCCGTCATCGTCCAGATCATTGTTTGCGGATCTTCAAAGGACACAACGCCCACAACGTCAGACGCGGCCTTGATCATCGTCGGAATGATGAATGGCAGCAAAATCCCTAACACAAGGTTAAAGCCCGCATCGCGGCGCAGGCGGTCGACCACATCACCACCGCGCGTGGGGTCAAACAGCGGCAAGTTCACCCAAACATTGAACTTGCCCCGTCCCATCGGCCAATTGAAAACCCACATGATGGCCATGAACGCGACAATCATGATCAAGGACACCAAGTAAGACACACCCGCCGCCGTCCGCACATCCAAGATCAGCTGCGAAGATGCATCATAGGGCAGCATCAAGACCACAAGGCGCACGGGTGAGAACGGAAAATCCGCCATCTCACCCACGCTTTCCCCCGCACCGGTGAGGAAAATCGACACGCCGGTGGGGTCACTTTGCCCCCGCATGATTAGTGACAGGATCAGGACAGACACTGCAAGGCCGATGAATTTCAGGCGATTGAACGGCGCGGCAAACCGAAACTCGACGATAGACGGGTATTTCCCGAAATATTCCATGAAGGTCAGAAGCGCGGCCAGCAGCGCGATAACGACAACAATCTGGGCGGTATCAGCGGCCACAGAGGGCAGCAAAAGGGCTGGCGTAATCACCAACACTGCCATCAGGCAGGCGCGCACGAGCGCACTGACCAACTGTGAAATCACTGCTCTTTCACCTTCAAACCGGCCGAGCACGGTACGATGCCACGCTCTTATTCCAACTTGATCCCGGCTTTGCGACCGGGTCGCCTCAATTTTGTCCAATTTTTGCCCCTTTTCCCGCACGGGCTCAAGTCATTGATCCATTTGGGCAATTTTTTGGGGTGGTTTGATGATCAGAGTGGTGCGGGATTGCATCAATTTCGGAGCAGAATTGCGGCAGCGTTAAACTGGCCACAAGATGTAGCGGTAGGGGCTCGTTAGGCCCCTATAGAGGTTTTTAACAGTTAAGTCGAATTTGAGCCGTTCACTGCGCCCTGACAGGCACGCCTTGCTTACAGAAGGTCCCGAACGTCGGTCAGCCGTCCGGTCACTGCCGCCGCCGCCGCCATCGCCGGGCTCATGAGATGCGTCCGCCCGCCACGGCCCTGTCGACCTTCGAAATTTCGGTTGGAGGTGGCCGCACAGCGTTCGCCCGGGGCCAGCTGATCGGGATTCATACCCAAACACATGGAACAACCGGCCAGCCGCCATTCAAACCCGGCTTGCTTGAAGACATCAGCGATGCCCTCTTTTTCCGCCTGAAGCCGCACAAGGCCAGACCCCGGCACCACCATGCCCCGCACACCATCCTTGATTTTCTTGCCGCGCAAAATCTCGGCGGCCGCGCGCAGATCCTCGATCCGACCATTGGTGCAGGACCCGATGAAAACCGCATCAATTTCAATCTCTTCCAGCGGCGTGCCCGGTGTCAGCCCCATGTAATCGAGCGACCGCGCCGCCGCGTCCACCTTGCCGCCGTCAAAATCAGCCGGCGCAGGAACCTTGCCCGTGATAGGCAGCACATCTTCGGGGCTCGTACCCCAAGTCACGACTGGCGCGATATCCTCGCCCCGGATGGTGATGACCTCATCCCAATGGGCACCCTCATCGGAAAACAACGTCTTCCAATAGGCCATCGCCTTTTCCCAATCATCCCCTTTGGGCGCGTTGGGGCGGCCTTTGACATATTCGAACGTGGTCTCATCCGGCGCGATCAGACCCGCACGCGCGCCACCTTCGATGGCCATGTTGCAGACCGTCATACGGCCTTCCATGCTGAGGTCGCGAATGGCCTCACCGCAATATTCGATCACGTACCCTGTGCCGCCCGCCGTGCCCGTCTTGCCGATGATCGACAGCGTGATGTCCTTGGCGGTCACCCCAGGGTTCAGCTTGCCTGTGATCTCCACCTTCATGTTCTTCGATTTCTTCTGGATCAGTGTCTGGGTCGCCAGCACATGCTCCACCTCCGACGTGCCAATCCCGTGGGCCAGCGCCCCGAACGCACCATGGGTCGCCGTGTGGCTATCCCCGCAAACCATGGTGATGCCCGGCAGGGTCCACCCCTGTTCCGGTCCCACGATATGCACGATCCCCTGTCGCTTGTCGGTGATGGGGTAGTAATGCACGCCGAATTCCCGTGCGTTCTTGTCCAGCGCTTCCACCTGAATGCGGCTTTCCTCATTCATCTGGCTGGGGTCTTCGCGCCCGGCCGTGGTCGGAACATTGTGATCTGGCACCGCGATGGTCTTCTCAGGCGCGCGCACCTTGCGACCCGACATGCGCAGCCCTTCAAAGGCTTGCGGGCTGGTCACCTCGTGGACCAAGTGGCGGTCGATGTAGAGGACACAGGTGCCGTCGTCCGCCTCATGGACGACATGCGCATCCCAGATTTTATCATACAGCGTTTTGGGTGTGGAATTTGACATGGCTATTTCGCGCTTCGCTTATTCGGAGATGGAGGAAAGAGGGGCGTCAGGCGCGATTATAGTCGTGCCAGTTCCGCCAGCGTCGCGCCATAAAAGCGGGCGGGCATGAAGGCGCGATCCTCAATATCCATGATCCGTATCATGGTTTCGAGGTATACCGCAGTTGGGCTTTAATCAAGGTTTTAAACAGGACATGCCGCGCGTTGGGCGCGGGCAGGAATTGAGTATTTCTGGCCCAAAAGAAGCCTAAGACGCATCCGCAGACCAACAGGGTGAAGTGTCGTCCGGTGCGGGCGTCGCCGAAAACACAGCGCGTCCAATGGCGCGGGAGACGCAAAGCGCTGCGGCGTGGCCCAGTTGGGTCATGTCCTCAAGAGGATCATTGAGCGCTGTAGAAGCCGCAAAAATCAGATCGCCGTCAAACGGCGTATGCGCGGGCATCAACGCGCGGGCAAGGCCGTCATGGGCCGCAGTCGCCAACCGTGTGCATTGCGCCTGAGTAAGCGCCGCGTCGGTGGCGACAATTCCGATGGTCGTGTTCTCGCCTTGCCCGCCTTTGACGGACGCAGGGCCAGGCGGCGGGAAGGTTGGCGCGGGTCCAAGCCCCCCAAATTCGCCATCGACCTCGAAAGGGGCCGCCCAGAAGTGGCGTGTCTCCCCAACCGTCGCTGACCCCAACGCGTTCACCGCCATCAGAGCACCAACCGTGTGCCCGCTGGGCAAGACGAAGGAGGCCGATCCCAAGCCACCTTTGAACGTCACGGTGGTCGCCCCGGTTCCTGCGCCCACGCTGCCAATCTCGAAGTCGACCGATGCACTCTGCAACGCCGCTTGGCCCAACGCCTTGTAGGGATTTACCTCCCAATCCTTGTCACCACCGTTCAGCAGATCAAACAGGATCGCGCCTGGCACGATGGGGACCCGCGCGGGGCCAACCTCGAAACCGCGCCCCATGGCCCGCAGGCCATCCGCCGCACCCGATCCGGCATCCAGCCCAAAGGCAGACCCACCCGACAGGGCCAGCGCATCCACCTGCTGCACCAGCTTGTCAGGCGCCAGCATGTCCGTCTCTCGCGTGCCCGGCGCACCACCCAATACGCAATACCCGGCGGTGAAAGGCGCATCTGCGGTCAACACGGTCACCCCGGTCTTGATTTTTGCATCCTGCGCATTGCCCACGCGCAGGCCTGCCACATCCGTGATCAGGTTGCGCGGGCCGGTGAGATACACCACGGTGCAGCGCCCTCGCTAGACCATTGCGAAGATGCGGGCCGGGCCACCCGTGCCGCCACGATGCTTCGGTGCGCCGATCATGATGGTGGCCCCGCTCGCGGGAACCTTGTCGAGATTAGCGATATTCTCAATTCCGAAACGCCCTGTTGGTAGCCACGCATAATGCGTGGCGAAATCCGCCGACGGCCCATGATCCAGCGACAGCGTGTCAGAGGCGATGGATTGCGCGCCCGTTTCCTCGATCAGCATCTTGGCCGCCTCGACATGGAAGCCCGGGAAATGCATCACGCCATCCTCATCGGCGTTGCGAAACCCGTCGCCGCCGGTTTTGGCCCCCCAGCCCGAATGCAGCGCAACGCAGGCATCGTCAGGGATTTCGCCATGGGTGGCCATCCACGCCTTCACGTCTTCCGGCGTCACCTGCGCATCGGCATCCTCTTCGGCCTTGGCGGCAATATCGATGACGCAAAGCGGCGCAATGAGCGTGTTCACCGGGATCTCATCCACGGAATTGCCATCCGCCGAGAAATGCAGCGGCGCGTCGATATGCGTGCCGGTATGTTCATTGAGGTTCATTGTGATCAGGTTGAAACCGTTGTCGGCAAAATTGAACGGCTGGTCCATCTCGATGCCCGGCGCGCCAAAATAGGTCGGGAAATCAGCGTCATAGGTATGAGTCAAATCGGCCACCTGACTGTGCCCATCGGCCATGGCGGGCGGGGCGGCCACGGTCGTGCCCAGCACGGCGGCGGCACCTGTGGCGGCACTGGCCGAGAAGAACTGCCGCCGCGACAGCATCTTTTCCTTCACCTTGTTCATCACGCAAATATCACACATGTCGATCTCCCTTGAGTTGGTTGTTGTTCAGACCCCAAACTTGCCCAGCGCGCGGAAATCCATGGTCTCCAGCAGCTCCAGCATTGCATCCACATCGCCGCCCGAGGCTTTGACCAGAATGCGCTTGTCGATGAGGCCGTTGATTTCCCCATCATGAACCATGAATTTCTGCCGGCCAACGCGTTCGATCTTGGCGCCAATCAAAGCCGCGTTACCGATCATCCCGGACATGCCCGCGACCATCGGATTATCCGCCATCACCGTGATCGTGATGCTCTGGCCATCGCCGTCATAGGTGGCCTCCGCACCCGTGCCCCCGCCCATGAAGGCAAGGCCCGCGTTCATTTCCGTGTTCACCTCTCGCGTCCAGCCATCGGGTGCCTCTGGCAGAAACTCCACCAATGCATCCGTCTTCAGCGCCTGCAGCAGCTGCTTTGCATATTCCAGCTCTTCCAATGCATATTGGGTGTCGCCCTCTTCGTAGGCGTCAATTGCGCTTTGAAGCGCCTCGGTGATTTCATCAGCCTGCGCCGCACCGACCATCATAGCCGCGACGGCCCCCGCAAAAACAAGATGTTTCATAACAAAGTCCTTCCCAACAAATTACACGCCATCGTACCGCAGCCCGGTGTCATTGCAATCCGGCGTTCCTACATGCCACTGTAGACGGCAAGAACCAAAGGAACCGCCCGGCATGAGATATGTAAAATGGATCTTCACGATCACGATCTGGGTGCTGGTCCTGGCCTTCCTGCACTATACCCTGCCGCAATATGACACCGCGCGCGTCACGGACACCTACACCAAGCGCGTCGATTTCGGCGAAAACGCTCTGTTCTGGGCGCAGCCGGATGTGGGCAATGACGGCACTTTGGCCAATCGCGACGTGTTCTTCATCCAGACGGTGAAAGCCAATGGCCGGGTGATGATCTACCGCAACGAAGACACCGGCTGGGGCTGGCCGCCTTATTTCAAGTTCGACACCTCCAACTTGCAAGCCGAGGCCTCTGATCAGACCTCCACATCGGAAGCCCCCAAATGGATCGCCGTGCGCCACTACGGCTGGCGCAATGAATTCTTTTCGATCTTTCCCAACGCGGTCAGCGTGAAACCGGTAGCAGGCCCCGATGTGCGGATCATTCCCTGGATGAGCATCGTGATCCTGATCGTGCTCTTCGCGGCCTATTGGGCGATCCGCGTGCGCTGGAAACGGTTCCGGGAAAACCGGATTGATCCATTTTATGATGAGATGACAGACGGCTGGGGGTAAACGGCGCGTCAGCGCTTTCCGTAGTACAGCCCCACCACGTGCTCTGCCTGCGCAAAGAACAACCAGCGTGACGCGGCAATCCCGGCCAAATGGCACAGCACCGCAAACAGAACCAACCCGTGACTGAACGGCATCCACAGCACCACAAAGGGCACCACGAAGCCCAGAAAAATGCCAATCACGCGCAGCTTTTCCACATGCTTTCGTCCGACCTCGAAGGCAAATTCACGCAGCAGGTAATTCGTTCCGGTATGCGGCGGCTCGAAAGGTCGCACGGCACCCCGGCTTCCCAGCCCTGTCGCAGATGCCACCGTTGACCCGGCAAGATTGAAGGCCCCGTCCCCCCGCAGCCACCACACGACCTGCGCAATCGCCGCCAGCGGCAACAAAACCATCGCGGCCACCACTTGTCCCGACAAAAGCGCGCCGCCCGCAATGGAAATGGACAGGAACAACACCGGGGTGAGAGGCGTTTTCCAGCGCGGAACAGTGTCTAACTGGGCGTAAATCATCGCAGTGCAGAACACCGCGAGCAGGGCCAAACCCGCTCCAGTCCAGCCCAGGATCGTCCATTGCGCGCCAAAGAACACCGCGCCCGCCGCATAAAGCGCCATCACCATCAGCGTGGCTACGGCCACAACGCCCTCCCGGCTCAACCAGGAAGAGCGCCACTGCGAAAACGCCTTTATCGCGCGCTCCGGATGGCCCAGGTGAAAGGTGGAGGCAATCAGCCCCCCAACAGCCAGCGCGTAAGCCACTGCGAACATGAAAAATGCAACCCAACCGGTCACGGAAGGCAGGCCGAGGCCCAACCAGAACAGCATACCGAAGCCAAGACCGGAAAGCGTGGTGAAAACGATAACAGAAGGGGCTGGATGCATTAGAGTTTGTCCGCCTTTTGAGAGTTCTTGGCCTGTGCGCCAGCCCGCAGTTCGGTCCGTCCCGGCATGGCGTCAAGCGCCTTGTCGAGCCAGCCCATGAAGCCTTTGGGTTCTTCCGCCACCGGTTGCAAGTAAGGCGCCAGAACGTCAATCTGCTCCATCTCGTCCTTGGGTCGCGGCGGCAGGTATTTATTCACGGGTTTCGTGCCCAGTTCCGGCATCAGGTCCATCCCACCGCGTTCGGCGGTCAACCGGGATACGTTGCTGTCCGGATCGGCGAAATCGCCGAAATGCCGCGCGCCCGCCGGGCATGTGCGCACGCACGCGGGTTCACGATCCACTTCGGGCAGGTTTTCGTTGTAAATCCGGTCCACACACAGCGTGCATTTCTTCATCACGCCCTCGGCGGCATCCATTTCCCGCGCGCCATAGGGGCAGGCCCAGGCACACAGCCCGCACCCGATGCAATCACTCTCATTGACCAGAACGATCCCATCCTCGACGCGCTTGTAGCTCGCCCCCGTTGGGCAGACCGTCACACAAGGCGCATCCTCACAATGCAGGCAGGATTTTGGGAAATGGATCAGCTGCGCGGGGCCTTCCTCCGGCTGCACCTCGTAGGAATGCACGCGGTTCAGAAACGTCCCTGAAGGGTTCGCGCCATAAGCATCCTGATCGGACAACGGCGCGCCGTAATTCTCGGTGTTCCAACCTTTGCAACTGACCACGCAGGCATGACAGCCGACGCAGGTATCAAGATCAATCACCAATCCCAGCTTCTTCTGGGTCTCAGTCGGCAGGGTGGTCATAGCTGGCGAACCTCTGAATGGGTTTGAGGGGCTTGCGTCACGGATTCTTCTTTCGCGGGGTCCCAGGTCACGATGAACCAGATGAATGACCCCAGTGTCAGCGTCACGAAGGCGAGAATAGCCAGAAGAGTCATGGATTTCCCATTCATTTGCCGACCTTCCATGTCAGGGTGTCAGGGCCCTTGCCCACGGGCGATTTTATGGCCGGGAAATCAGGCTGCGTTTGGTCGCCCGGCTCTGCCCGCTCAATCTTTACCCGCAGGTCAAACCACGCCGCTTGCCCTGTAATAGGGTCTGAATTGGACCAGCGCAGCCCGTCGCCCTTGGGCGGCAAAAGTTCATGAATAAGGTGGTTCAGCAAGAATCCCTTCTTGGCCTCCGGCGCGTCTTCATCCAGCGCCCAGGCCCCCTTGCGCTTGCCAATCGCGTTCCACGTCCAGACGGTGTTTTCATTCAGCGCCGCCATATGCGCGACCGGCACCACGATCGCCCCGTGTGCGCTGCTGACCTTGGCCCAGTCACCGTCTTCGAACCCATGCTGTTCCCAGATCTTCGTCGGCACATAAAGCGGGTTCTGCCCATGGATCTGGCGCAACCATGCGTTCTGCGTGCCCCAGCTGTGATACATCGCCATCGGCCGCTGCGTCAGGGCATGAACCGGGTATTCCTCCGGGTCCACAT
Organism: uncultured Roseovarius sp.; assembly: GCA_964389425.1. Lineage (GTDB taxonomy): Bacteria > Pseudomonadota > Alphaproteobacteria > Rhodobacterales > Rhodobacteraceae > Roseovarius. The sequence goes on along the minus strand of CAYMEC010000005.1, from coordinate 9,281 downwards.
GGTTGTCCTCAAACGGCGCATACCAGATGGGCAGCGGGTCCATCGTTTCCTTGATCCGCTCGCGCAGATGATCGGGCGGCTGGTGATCCCCATGGCCCTCGGCCCCGCGCTGAAACTTGCGCATCGTCTCAGAGTAAAGCTCAAACAGGTAAGGCTGCGGGCTGTCATACAGCCCCATCTCCACCGCCCAATCCTGATAGGCAGCATTCCACGGTTTGTAATACGCCGCATCATCCGGGATATGGCTGACGAAGAAGCCGCCATTGTCGATATAGTCCTGAATCTGGTCGGGGTTCGGATCACCGCGCCCGTGACTCACTTCATTACCGTTCTTGCGGAACCCGGCCAGCGGCCCAATTCCCGGCTTGCGCTGGTGGTTCGTGATGTAGTCGGCATAGTCCTCATATTTGGGGCTACCATCCTCATTCACAAACCCTTCCATCCCCAGCCGGTTGGCCAATTGCACCAACACCGTCTGGAAGCCGCGCACATCGCGATCGGGCTCGATCACAGGCCAGCGAATGGCATCCGCCGCCGCATCCGCTTCACAAATTGGGCGATCCAGCAAGCTGATGCAGTCATGCCGCTCCAGATAGGTCGTATCGGGCAGCACCAGATCGGCATAGGCCACCATTTCCGAGGAATAGGCATCCGAGTAAATCAGCTTCGGAATGACATATTCCCCTGTATCAGGGTCTGTATCTGTCAGCATTTTCATGACGCCCGACGTGTTCATCGATGAATTCCACGACATGTTCGCCATGTACATGAACAGCGCGTCGACCTTATAGGGATCCCCCGCATAGGCGTTCGAAATCACCATATGCATCAGCCCATGGGCGCTCATGGGGTTCTCCCATGTATAGGCCTTGTCAATCCGCGCCGGGCTGCCATCGTCCTTGAGGCACAAATCCTCCGGCCCCTGCACATAGCCCAGATGCGGACCATCGAGCGGTTTGCCCGGTGTCACGCCGCAATGGGGCTTGGGATGCGCACTCACAGGTTTGGGGTAGGGCGGTTTGAACCGGAACCCGCCGGGGACTTCCACAGTGCCCAGCAGGATCTGCAACACATGCAGTGCGCGACAGGTCTGGAACCCGTTGGAATGGGCCGAAATCCCGCGCATGGAATGGAAGCTGACCGGGCGTCCCACCATCACCTCGTGCTTTTCACCCCGGAAATCCGTCCAGGGACGTTCCAGCACGAACTCCTCTTCAAACGCCACGCGGGCAATCTCTGCGGCAATGGCGCGGATCTTTTCTGCCTTGATGCCCGTCTTTTCCGCAACCGCTTCGGGCGCGTACTCATCGGACATGTACCGCTCCACAATGCGGTGCATGACCGGTACATAGCTTATCCCGCCTTTGCGATGGCTGGCCGACAGGCCCGGGCGCACGCCCTTCTTGTCAAATGGGGCGAGTTTGCCCGTGCGCCGATCAATCACCTGCTGTTTGCCGTCCTTATCGCGCAGGAAAAGGCCATAATCAGGTGATTTAGGGTCATTATTGATCAAACAGGGCGCATTCGTGAACTGCGCCAGATAATCCAAGTCAATCTTCCCCGCCTTCAGAAGACAATGCACCAGTGACAAGATGAACAGCCCATCGGTGCCAGGCGTAATCCCCACCCAATCGTCGGCCACCGCGTTGTAACCCGACCGGATCGGATTGACCCCAATCACCCGCGCCCCTCGGCCCTTGATCTTGCCAATGCCCATCTTGATCGGGTTGCTGTCATGGTCCTCGGCCACACCGAACAGCATGAACAGCTTGGTGTGATCCCAATCGGGCTGGCCAAACTCCCAGAACGCGCCGCCCATCGTATAGATGCCGCCAGCGGCCATGTTCACCGAGCAGAACCCCCCATGGGCGGCGAAATTCGGTGTGCCATAGTTCTGCGCCCAGAACCCTGTGAAAGACTGGCTCTGATCCCGACCCGTAAAGAACGCCAGCTTCGACGGATCTTTCTCCCGGATCGGCTTCAGCCACGAAACGGCCAGATCCAGCGCCTCGTCCCACGAAATCTCTTCAAACTCACCCGAGCCGCGCGGCCCCACGCGCTTCAACGGCGCGCGCAGACGGGACGGCGCATTGACCTGCATGATCCCCGCGCTGCCCTTGGCACATAGCACACCCTGGTTCACCGGATGATCACGGTTGCCCTCGATATAGGCGACACGCTTTTCGCCATCCTCGCCCGTCTTCATATGCACGTTGATCCCGCAGCGGCAGGCGCACATGTAACAGGTCGTCTTCCGCACTTCGTCGGACACTTTGGGCGAGGTATCGATTTTTGGCTGGATGGTCATCTGGCGCTTTTTTCCGATTTTCCTGTTACGTTAAGAACATTATTCCTGCCAGCATCACCGCGGCAATAAAAATAGTCTCCACCACGATCAGCGCTATTGCCGCAGGGCCGACAGACAGGACCTGCTTGAGGTTGGTTTTCATTCCCACAGCCGCAATCGCGATCAAGAGAAACCAGCGCGATGCCGCAGACACCACATCGGTGATCACAGGCGGCACGGGCAGGGTGGAACTGATCAAGGCCAGCACCAGAAAACCGATGACGAATGTCGGCAGGATCGGCGGACGATCCCCCGAAATCTCGGATTGCGCAAAAGACCGGATCAGAATGGCCGCGATCACGACAATCGGCGCCAGCATTGCCACCCGGATCAACTTAACCAACGTGGCCGTATCGCCCGTAGCTTCCGAAATCGAAAATCCCGCGCCCACAACCTGTGCCACATCATGGATCGTTCCGCCCAGGAACACGCCGCCTTCCAGATCATTGAGATCGAGCGTTTTGACGAGGATCGGATAGGCAATCATCGCGATGGTCGACAAAAGCGTGACGCCCACGACCGTGAAAATCAGCCGCTCTTCCGAGCGTTTGTCCTGCGGCAGGATCGCGGAAATTGCCATCGCCGCTGACGCCCCGCAAATGGCAACCGAACCGGAGGTCAGAAATGCAAATCGCCACGCGCTGCCGAAAAACCGCGCCACGGCAAACCCGAAAGCGATGGTCAGAAGCACCGAACAGACGACCAATACGATCAATTCCCACCCTAGCCCCACCATCAGAGAGGCGGAAATGCGAATGCCCAGAAGCGCTACTCCCAACCGCAGAACGGTCTTGGCGGCAAAGGAAATGCCCTCCACCGCGCGGCCTTCTTCGCTCAGGAAGCTGACAGCAATGCCCAGAAGCAACGCCATCAGCATCGCGGGCGTCGCATAATGTTCGGCCAGAAACTGCGCCGACACGGCCACCAAAATCGCCACCAACACACCGGGAAACAGCACCTGGGCCCGGTTTTTAAGATCGGTCGGATCAAGGAACGCCAGCGCCATTTCAGGCCGCGCTGCCGGTTTGTTTTTGCGCCATTGCTTGCAGAACCGTGACCGCGATCATCTGGGTCACATCCTCCGCACTACAACCACGGGACAGGTCATTTGCGGGCTTTGCCAATCCTTGCAGCACCGGACCGATGGCCGCGTAGCCACCCACCCGCTGCGTGATCTTGTAGCTAATGTTGCCCGCATCAAGATCGGGGAAAATCATCACATTGGCGCGGCCCGCCACGTTTGATCCCGGCGCCTTGGTCTCCCCCACGGCAGGCACGAAGGCCGCATCAAACTGCAACTCTCCATCGGCCTGCAGGTCAGGATGTGCTGCCTGCAATATCTCCAGCGCATCTGTCACCTTGCTCACCCGCGCGTGCCGCGCACTGCCTTTGGTGGAAAAGGACAGCATCGCAACGCGCGGCTCTTCCCGCAGAAGAGCCCGACAGGACGCCGCTGACTGCGCGGCGATGGCGGCCAGCTCTTCCGAAGACGGATCAATCACCAAACCACTGTCAGAATAAATCATCGCACGGCCCCTATCGTCCGGCGGATACATGGCAAAGAAGCTCGACACCATCGGGGCATCTGTCGCCTTGCCGATGACCTGAATGGCCGTGCGCACCACATCCGATGTCGTAGCAACCGCGCCCCCCACCGTGCCCGTCGCATGGCCTTCCCGCACCAGCATCGCGGCATAGACCAAGGGCGTCCGAACAGCCTCAAGCGCCTTGGCTTCATCCATGCCCTTGTGCTTGCGAAGCTCATAAAAAGACCGTGCAAAACCCTCGGTCAGATCCGATGTCGCCGGGTCATGCATCTTTTCGGCGGGCGCATCTCCATGCCCCGCACGTCCCACGAAAATCACCTCTGCCAGTCCCGCGGCTTCCGCTGCCAAGCCGCCGGCGACGACACGTGGGTCTTCCCCCTCGCTCAACGCGATCACGGGGCGTTCCGCTGGCGGGTTCTCCGCCAGCAGTTCTGTTGGTGTAAGCGTCACGGTTGGGCCTTAGACGACCTGCTCAACCATGTCGTCGGCGCTGATGCCCGCAACCGCGACCGGCTTTTTCATCGCGTCACGGCGGAAGGGTTCACCCAGCTCCTGGTTGAGCATCACTTCGATCAGGGTGGTCACACCGTTTTCCATCTGGTCCTTGATCGCCTGGTTCAGGACATCTGTCAGCTCTTCCATGGTCCGCGCTGCAACACCCTTCAGGCCGCATGCCTGCGCGATACCGGCATAAGACACTTCCGTGTCCAGTTCCGTGCCGACGAAGTTGTCGTCAAACCACAGAGTCGAGTTCCGCTTTTCCGCACCCCACTGGTAGTTGCGGAACACGATCTGCGTGATCGCAGGCCATTCACCCCGGCCAATCGCCGTCAGCTCGTTCACGGCAATCCCGAAGGCGCCGTCACCGGCAAAACCGACCACAGGAACATCCGGTTGACCGATCTTGGCACCCACGATGGACGGCAGACCGTAGCCACAAGGCCCAAAGAGACCCGGCGCAAGGTATTTCCGGCCTTCCTCAAAGGACGGGTACGCGTTGCCGATTGCGCAGTTGTTGCCGATGTCCGACGAAATGATCGCCTCTTTCGGCAGCGCGGACTGGATCGCACGCCACGCCATACGCGGGGACATCCAATCAGGCTTGTCCGCACGGGCGCGCTGGTTCCATGTTGTGCCCGGATCGTCATCTTCGTGATCCATCGAAGACAGCTGCTGCGCCCAGCGGGATTTCGTCTCCGCGATCTTGTTCTTGCGTTCCACGCGGCCTTCGTCGCCTGCGGTGTCGCTCAACTGACCAAGGATACCGCGCGCCACTTTGCCTGCATCCCCCACGATGCCCACGGTGACTTTCTTGGTCAGACCGATGCGGTCGGGGTTGATGTCCACCTGAATGATCTTGGCGTCCTTGGGCCAGTAATCAATGCCATAACCCGGCAGAGTGGAGAACGGGTTCAGACGCGTGCCAAGGCAAAGCACCACGTCCGCCTCAGAGATCAGTTCCATCCCGGCTTTCGATCCGTTGTATCCCAGCGGACCTGCGAACAGCGGGTGCGACCCGGGGAACGCATCATTGTGCTGGTATCCCACGCACACCGGCGCATCCAGACGTTCCGCCAGATCCATCGACGCCTTGATCCCGCCTTGAGCCAGAACAACGCCCGCACCGTTCAGGATGACGGGGTTCTTGGCGTTGGACAGAAGCTCAGCCGCCTGAGCGACGGAGTTTTCGCCACCCGGCGACACTTCGAACTCGATCGGGTCAGGGATTTCGATGTCCACAACCTGCGTCCAGAAGTCACGCGGAATGTTGATCTGCGCCGGGCCGCTCAGGCGCTTGGCCTGACTGATCACCCGCGTCAGAACCTCGGCCACGCGGGTCGGGTCACGCACTTCTTCCTGGTACGACACCATGTCTTCGAAGAGTTTCATCTGCTCAACTTCCTGGAATCCGCCCTGACCAATGGTCTTGTTGGCCGCCTGCGGTGTCACCAGAAGAAGCGGCGTGTGGTTCCAATAGGCGGTTTTCACGGCCGTCACGAAGTTCGTGATCCCCGGACCGTTCTGCGCGATCATCATCGACATCTTGCCAGTGGCGCGGGTGTAGCCATCCGCCATCATGCCGGCGCTGCCTTCGTGGGCACAATCCCAGAAGGTAATGCCCGCATCCGGGAAAATATCGGAAATCGGCATCATGGCCGATCCGATAATGCCAAAGGCGTGCTGAATCCCGTGCTTTTGCAGCGTCTTCACAAAGGCTTCTTCGGTGGTCATTTTCATGGGGCATCTCCACAATTAATCAGGGACCGGAGAATCCGGCTTTGGCGCGAAATTACGCAAGCAAAGCAGAGGTCAGTAGGGCCAGATCCGGGTTTCGCGTATATCCAGTAACGTAAATTAATGAAACCATGTGTCTCATTAATCGTCGAAATGGTCTAAGACTCTGCCGTAAGTCCTTGTAATTCCGCAGCCAGTGTCGCGATTCCCATCGGGATTCGCTCCGACGGAATCGAGGAGTAGGCGAGCCGATAAAAATTCTTCGGCGGGTCCGGATCGTGGAAAAATGAATGCCCGGGCTCAATAACCACGCTTTTGGCGCGCAATCGCCGGTCCAGTTCCGAGGTATCAACCCCTTCAGGCGCGCGCATCCAGAAGGAACTGCCCCCGAATACCCCGCGCCCTTCCACGGCCAGATCATGGCTGGCTAGCGCATCCTCCATCACCGACCGCCGCCGCGCATAGATCTGCCCCATCCGACGGATCAGGCTGTCATAATGTCCAAGGCTCAGGAAGTACGCCGTCGTGCGTTGAATATTGCCCGGCGGATGCCGCAGCACAGAGGTGCGCAGCGCGCGTGCCTCCCGTATGAACGGCTCAGGCCCTGCCAGATACCCCAACCGCAGTCCCGGAAAGATAGATTTCGAAAAGCTGCCGATGTAGATCACACGCCCGTCCGTATCGAGCGACTTGAGCGCGGGCAGAGGTGAGTTGAGGAATGACATCTCGAACTCATAATCATCCTCCACAATCAGCGCACCCATCTGCGCGGCCTTGTCCAGCAAAGCCTGCCTGCGCTTGAGCGGCATGGTCACGTTGGTCGGCGATTGATGGCTGGGTGTGGTGAAAATCACATCCGCACTGTCTGGCAAATCCTCCGGCGGAAGCCCATCCCGATCCACCCCAACCGGCACCAGATGGCACCGCGCATGATTCAGAATATCGCGCAGCCCGTGATAGCACGGCTCCTCCGCCACCGCTGTCCGCCTCTGGGTCAGCAGAACCTGTGCCGTCAACCACAGCGCATTCTGCGCGCCCATCGTGATCAGGATTTCATCCGGTTTGGCCAGGATCCCGCGACGCGGCAGCGTGTGCCGTGCCACAAACTCAATCAACTGCGGATCATCGCGATCATAGTAATCCGCCGTCAGCGCCTGAAAATCCTTCTGTCCCAAGGCCCGCAGGGCACAATGCCGCCAATTGGCATGATCAAACATCGCAGGATCGGTCTGGCCGTAAATGAAGGGATAGCGATAGCTGGACCAATCCCGTGGCTTCTTCGGCATCGCCCCATCCGCAAACCGCCGGCCCAGCGCGCGGCCCCAATCAATCACATCCTGACGCGGCTCACTCACGGGAAAACGCGGCGGCTCCGGCGCGTTCCGCGACACGTAGTAGCCTGACCGGTCCCGCGCTTCGAGGTAGTCGGAGGCCTGCAATTCCGTATAGGCCAGCGTCACCGTAATCCGACTGACCCCAAGATGCTGCGCAAGCCTGCGCGATGACGGCAGCTTCTCCCCCTTCTGGAAATACCCTGACAGGATTCCTTCCGCGATCATCTGCTGAATACGCGCCTGCAAGGTCCCTGTACTGTCAGGGTTCAAAAAGAAGGTTTCCACCGGAATCGCCATGCAGCAGAGCCTATACTGGCCCTAATCAGCAATCAATCTGGCGCTACGATTGCGCGGCCACCACTGCCCGCCCCAAAGCCGCCGCCAGATCGGGCACATAGGCATCATTCACCGGCCGCGTCGGCGTCACCCGTTTCAGACGCACACCCTCACCTTTCAGATACGCCGCCGTCAATCGCCCGTACTCATAGGCCAATGCCTTCGCACGTGGACCCAGATACTCCGGCGCCTCGCCCAACCTATAACTCTCGTACCCCATCCGCCATGCACGGGATCGGATCATATCCTCGGGCCGGACCCAGTATGAAAAAAGCTGCGCCAAGTCATCCCCCTGTTCATCTGAGACCATAGCACATATGACTGACCCGCCATACGGTCCAAATGGCTTACGCGTTGAACAGCGTTCCAACAAAATACGCCAATCCAGCGGCCGTCCCTCCGATCAGCAGTGTCTCAGCCGCCGATCTCCACCACGGGGTCAAGGACCACATGCTTTTCAATGCACCGATCAACAGAAACGTGGCCATCGTCATGGACACGGACAAAGCCAACGCATTCTCAGCCGCCAACAGGAACGGAAGCAACGGCACCATACCCGCCAAAAGGAACGCAACGAAGGTGGCCAGCGCCGCTTGAACCGGGTGCGGGTCGACCCCGCCCAGCCCATACTCCCCTTCCATCATCACCCCGATCCAGCTTTCACGGTCTTGCGTGATGGCATCCGTTGCATCGTCCAGGACACGGCCACTCAATCCTTTGCGCGACAGGATTTCCCGAACCTCCAGCCATTCACCCGTTGGGTAGTCGCGAATATGCCGCTCTTCGAGCTTGCGAATGCGACGAATGTTATCCTGTTCCGCCTTGGTGCCAGAATAATTGGCCGCCGCCATGGAAAACCCGTCCGCCAGCACGTTTGCCAAACCCAGAACAACAATCACGAACGGGGAAAGCCCGGCGCCCGCAACACCGGCCACGATCGCAAATGTGGTGACCGTCCCGTCGATGGCGCCATACACGGTATCGCGCAGCAGACCTCGTCCGGGCGGCGCGCCAATGCGTTCGGTGATTTCCTGCTGGGAATGTCCATGATCAGGCATGTGGATCCTCCTTTGCGCGGAATCTTCGCCGATTTGCGAAGGCAAGGTCTTGAGGCAGATCAAACTTCTGTTGCCTTTATCTTGCGCGCATCGCGCCCCTTTGCTTTAACCAGTTGGGCAACTGCGCCGGAGCGCCCTCCATGGTCGATATCGCCACCCGCGTCTGGAACCACAAATGGAAGATCGACCCCATCGTGCGGTCACTCATCGACACGGATTTTTACAAGCTGCTGATGTGCCAGTCGGTCTTTCGCAACAAGCCCGACACGCAAGTCACCTTTTCGCTCATCAACCGCACCAAGGACGTGCGGCTGGCTGAACTGGTGGACGAAGGCGAACTGCGAGAACAGCTTGATCACATCCGATCCCTGTCTCTGACACGCGGGGAAAGCACGTGGATGCGCGGCAATACCTTCTACGGCAA
>CAYMEC010000004.1:53917-89234 GCA_964389425.1 uncultured Roseovarius sp. | reverse complement strand
ATCATGCGCAGGATCGTGGATTTGCCGCAGCCCGAAGGGCCGACGAGCACGATGAATTCGCCGTCGGCAATGTCGAATGTTGCGCCCTCGACAGCGGTCACGCCGCCTGCGTAGGTTTTGCCCACGTCGCTTAACTTCAGATCAGCCATGAGTTATTTCTCACTTTCCACGAGGCCTTTGACGAAAAGCCGCTGCATCACAAGCACCACCAGCACGGGTGGGATCATGGCGAGGATCGCGGTGCCCATCGTGTAGTTCCAGATCGGGATGCCTTCGCCGACATTCACCATGCGCTGGATGCCCATGACGATGGTGTAGAGATCCTGATCGGTGGTGATCAGGAAGGGCCAGAGATACTGGTTCCAGCCGAAGATGAAGAGGATGATGAAGAGCGCCGCGATGTTCGTGCGCGAGAGGGGCAGCAGGATGTCGAAGAAGAAGCGAATGGGCCCTGCGCCGTCGATGCGGGCGGCCTCCACGAGTTCATCGGGGATGGTGAGGAAGAACTGGCGGAAAAGGAAGGTGGCGGTGGCGGAGGCGATGAGGGGGATAATGAGGCCGGTGTAGCTGTTGAGCATACCCAGCGAGGCGACCACGTCGTAGGTGGGCAGGATCCGGACCTCAACGGGGAGCATGAGGGTGACGAAGATGAGCCAGAAGAACAGCATGCGGAAAGGGAAGCGGAAATAGACGATGGCGAAGGCGGAGATCAGCGAGATGGCGATTTTGCCGAAGGTGATGCCAATGGCCATAACGAGCGAATTGAACATCATGGTCGACAGCGGCACGCCGCCTGCCGCAGGGACCCCTTCAATGAGAAGTTGGCGGTAGTTTTCAATCGCGTGGTCGCCGAACCAGAGGGGGATGGGCGACTTGGTCAGCGCCTCACCGGGGTGGGTGGAGGCGACGAGGGCGACCCAGACAGGGAAGCAGAGGAAGACGATGCCTGCGATGAGGATCACATGGGTCAGGATCGAGGAGGCGCGGCGGTTTTCGACCATCAGTACTGCACCTTCCGTTCGATGAAGCGGAATTGGACGAAGGTCATGGCGACCACCAGCCCCATCAGGATCACCGATTGGGCGGCGGAGGAGCCGTAATCCTGGCCGACGAAGCCGGTGGAGTAGACCTTGTAGACGAGGATGGAGGTGGCATCTGCCGGGCCGCCGCTGGTCGTCGCGTGGATAATCGCGAAAGTGTCGAAGAAGGCGTAGACGAGGTTCACCACCAACAGGAAGAAGGTGGTGGGCGACAGGAGCGGGAAGACGATTGTCCAGAAGCGCCGCGCGGGGCTGGCGCCGTCGATGGCGGCGGCTTCGATCAGGGATTTGGGTATGGATTGGAGGCCTGCCAGAAAGAAGAGGAAATTGTAGCTGATCTGCTTCCATGCGGCGGCGATAATGACCATGAGGAGGGCTTGGTTGCCGTTGACGTAGTGGTTCCAGTCGACGCCGAACGTGCCCTCCAGCATGTAGGCCACGATGCCCAAGGACGGGTTCATCATGAAGAACCAGAGCACGCCCGCCAGCGCCGGGGCGACAGCGTAGGGCCAGATGAGAAACGTGCGGTAGCCGGTCTTGCCGTGGATCACGCGGTTGGCCGCGACGGCCAGTGCCAGCGCCATGGACATGGACAGGAATGTCACCGAAACGCCAAAGATCAGCGTGGTCCAGAAGCTGCGCAGATAACCGGGGTCGTCAAAGAGGCGGGTAAAGTTTTCGAACCAGACGAAGGTGCGGTTAAAGCCGAACACGTCCTCGAGGTAAAAGGAGGTTTCCAGCGCCTGATAGGCCGGCCAGATGAAAAACACGAGCGTGATCACGATCTGAGGCGCAACCAGCGCATATGGCAGCCAGCGGTGGCGGAATACGACCCGTTTTTGCATGTGTCCCCCGTTGGAAACGGCCGGGGCTGACCCCGGCCGTTCCTTGCATCATAACCCCAAGATCAGGAGTTTGTCGCCTCAAACCGGCGCAGCAATTCGTTGCCGCGTTCGACGGCCGCATCCATCGCTTCCTGCGCGGATTTTGTCCCGGCCCAGACGGCCTCCAGCTCTTCGTTGATGATGTCGCGGATCTGCACGAAGTTGCCGAAGCGCAGGCCGCGGGAATTCGCGGTCGGCTCATTCAGCGACAACTGCTTGATCGCCACGTCGGTGCCGGGGTTGTCCGCGAAAAAGCCGTTGGCTTCCATCATGTCAGCGGCGGCGTTGGTGATCGGCACGTAGCCTGTGGCCTGTGCCCATTCGGCCTGCTGTTCAGTGCCGGACAGGAAATCGAGGAACTGTGCCGTGCAGGCGTATTGTGCGTCCTCATGGCCTTGCAGCGCCCAGAGGGTCGCGCCACCGATGATCGAGTTCTGGGGCTCAGCCCGGACCGATGTATCCAGCGGCAAAGGCACCTGCGTGAATTCGAAATCCTTGATGTCATTCTGGAACCCGCCGAAATAGGCCGACGAGTTGATCCACATCGCGGCTTCGCCATTCACGAACTGCGGGCGGCTGTCGCCCCGGCGACCGCCATAGACGAAGAGACCCTCGTCCACCATTTTCTGGATACGATCCAGGTGGCCCACGACGGCAGGATTGTTGATGGTCAGTTCCGTGCCGGTGCCGGCAAAGCCGTTTTCCAGCGTGCCGATTTCCACGTCATGCCAGGCGGAGAAGTTTTCGATCATGGACCAGCTTTGCCAGCCGAAACCCAGAGGTGAAGCCACGCCTGCGGCCTTGAGCGCGCGGGCGGCTTCCACGGTTTCGTCCCACGTGGTGGGGATCGCGACACCGTTGTCTTCAAAGAGCGTCTTGTTGACCCACATCACCGGAGTGGAGGAATTGAAGGGCAGCGACAGCATGTTGCCTTCTGTGTCCGAGTAATAGGAAATGACGGCAGGGATATAGCTGCTTTCGTCAAAATCCATGCCTTGGTCTTCCATCAGCTGGTGGACCGGATAGATGGCACCTTCGGCGGACATCATGGTGGCGGTGCCCACCTCGAAGACCTGCACGATATTGGGCTGCTCGCCTGCGCGGAAAGCGGCGATCGCGGCGGTCATCGTTTCGGTATAGTTGCCTTGATAGACGGAATTGACCGTGCAGCTGTCTTGCAGGCCGTTGAAGGTGGTGGCGAAAGCATCAGTGCGTTCCCCCAGCTGGCCGCCCATGGCGTGCCAGAATTCAATTTCCGTGCGTTCAGCGGCGTGGGCGGTCACGGCGGTCAGGCCGAGGGCAGCCACAGAGGTAAGCAGAGCGGTCTTCATGTGTTCCTCCAGTTTTTTTTGTAAGTCTCCCGTGTGGTAGCGTAATCCAAAGTTAAGTCATGCGTCCACAAAAGAGTCTCGGCTGGCTAACTTGCGCGCATGAAGGGGGTGCGACAGGGGTGTTTCAGTTTTGTGAAAGTGAAGGTTTCGCGCGGGCGCGACATCAAGGGTTTTGGCCCACCCAAGGATTGGCGAAATTGCAATTGCAAGGCATCGCTCGGATGGAGTCCGGGACCCCCATGATAAAGTGCTGCTGAACTCAGGGTTGGATCGCCGGACCGGAGCCCAGCGAAGGCGCTGTGTCAGTCGCAGATGGGCAGCACGTAGGGCGCAGGCGTGGGCAGGTTGTCACGCCAGGTGTTGATCACGGGTTGCAGGTCTGCCTTGTGCCAGAATTTCGGCGTGCCGATGTCCTTCAGGCAGCGCGCGTTCCAGTAGGTGCCCGCCTGTTCCGGCGACTGCCCTTGGCTGATGGCCGCATTCACTGCATCGATGTCCTTTGACTCGGGATAGATGTAAAGCGAGGTCGGGCTGCCTTCGGTCAGTTTCAGGATGGCGTCCGATTCCGCGGTGGGCCACGTCGTGCACCCGTTGCTGCGTCCGCCGGTGTAGTTCACGAGAGAGCCGTATGGCACGTAGCCTTCGTCATCCGCGTGAGGGCTGTCTTCGGCCTTGTAGCGGCATTGCCAGCGCAGGAACATCGCCACATGACCGCCGATATCGCGTTCGCGGGAGTTCTCTGTCTCTCCTTCGCCGTCGAACAGCAGGAAGGTACGCAGAAAGGGTTTCTTCTTGCCGTCTTCGGTAAAGTAACCTTTGAAGGACGTGCGGTGTTCCGCTGTCACGTAAGCCCCGCCCATCGTGAGGTTCGAGCCCTCGGCGTTGGAGAAGTTTCTGGCGCATTGCCGGCCGTTGGAAAAATCCGCGGCAGCCAATTTGCGCCCGCTGCCATAGCCGGAATAGGTGGCACGGAAGCTCTTCATTGCTTCGCAGATCACGTAGAATCGGTCATTGGCCGTGCCGTTCCGGGCCGCACTGGGGCGGGTCACGTCCATGGCGAAATAGCAGGCGTTGGAGACCTCTCCGGCGGCGACTTTTTCCTGATAGAGCGCACGGGCACGGGTCAGGACGACCTCAGCGATCTGGCCTTCGCCGGTGCCCACGTGTTTTTGCAGCCATGCGGGGATGTCATCGGTTTGGGCGGCGTTGGCGGGGACCGCGAGGAGCGCCAGAAGCAGGGCGGAAAATCTTGCGATATTGGTCAGCACGGGGCACGCCTCCGATTGCTTGAAATCATCCCTAGGGTGCAGGAGCATTTTGCCTGCGTCAATGGGTTAGGCGCCGTCGACCGGGCGTAGGAGGAAGGCCGGGATGCAGGCGTCGAGCCCGGCGGGCAGCACCACGTAGGCGCCAGCGGCGTAGAGGCGTTTGGTGAGGTCGGTTTGTTCCGTTTGCAGAGTGATGGACATGGCCGAGCGGTTGGTGATGGCGACGTCCTCTGGCAGACTTGCGATGAAGGTCCCGGACGGCCATGGGACGAAAGCGCCGGGGGCTTCGCCGCCCAATCGCATGACCACGGTCAGAACGAGGATCCACCCCGCGAAGAGCACGGGGATTGCCAGCAGGATACGGCGGATCATGGTCCGGGACTCAGTAGTCATGGATGTGTTCCAGCGTGAGGCCGCGTGAGCCAAGCCCGCGCAGGGTTTCGGCGAGGTCTGTGACGGGCAGCAGGAAGAGGTGCCGTGTGTCGCCGTAGCCTTGTCTTGGCAGGCTGGAGAGCGCGCCGTCCATCTGCGGCGTCCCAGAGATGGCGGTGAACATAATCTGGTCATTGCCGGCCATGTCCAGGAAATTCGCGCCCGCGTCGGCCCAATCGGCCAGGATGCCGGTCAATTGGCGGTAGCGCGGGGTTTCGATCTCAAGACCGCCCGCGACGGGTCCCAACACGCTCACGCCATCGACGGAAGTCAGCACATCCTCCGGCACATCTGTGACGACCATTTGCAGGGTCAGGTCATCGGCGCCCGTGGCCGCGACCGCCTCGGCAATCACCTCCGCGTAGGCGGCGCGGTTGCGGTGTTCGAAGCCCAGCGCGGCTGCGCGTTCCCAATCGCGCAGGGACCCGGTGGAGGCCTCTGCCAGTGCTGCGGCATCAGCGCGGAAATCGTATTTGTACCACGGCACCTGTTGGAGGAATTTGGCATAGCCCGCGGCCTGCTGCGCAGAGAGATCATCGAGCGGCGCGCGCTCGGGCCCGCGAAGCACGGCCGCTGCACGACCGAGCGTTTCCTCGTAGAGCCCTTTCACCAGCATCTCGAAGGTGAAGGAGACGCCGATGACATAGACAAGCTGTTTCGTGCTGCCGTCTATTTCGCCCAATTGGGCGCTTTCCTCAGTCAGGGCGCACAGCGAGCTCCAGTAGCCACCAATGGCTTCGAAATAGCCGAAGTTGTGGGGGTCGCCGGTGCGGATCACCTCGGCGTAGTCGTCATAGGCGTGGACAATGTGCCATTCGGGGTAGGTGAGCAGGGTGCGGACCTCTGCGCGCGTTTCACTGGAGAGGGGCGTCGAAGGAGCGGGGGTGCCTTTGCCACGGCACATGGCCTCATTGTAGCCCACGGGTGCGAGGAGGCCGATGATGAGTGCCACCAGGAGGATGAGCACCCATTTGGTGAAGCGCCAGAGGCGTCTCATGCGCGGCGTGCGGTGAAGAGGCCGACCAAAAGGGCGATGAGGCCGAGGCTTATGTGGGGCATGTTGGCGGCCAGCCGCAGGAAAGAGAATTCCGGGCCGAGGGAGGGGTTGGTGAAGATGCCGAAATCGAGATAGCCCCAGCCCGTGAGGATCCCCAGCCCGCCATCGCCCAGATAGGCGGCGCCGAAGAGGATCATGAACAAAATGGCAGAGCGTTGGGAAATGATGCCCGCCATGAGCGCCCAGATCGCGGAGACGAGGTGCAGCGCGTCGTCAAACGGGTCGAGTGCGAAGATGCCGAAGGCGAGGCCTTGGTCATCCGTAAGGCCGGGGATGTAATTGAGCGAGGCCGCGCACAGAAGGATCACGGCATAGACGAAACAGAGGCGGCGAACGAAGGTCATAGGCGCTCCAGATAGCTGTCCCAAAGGTTGTTGCGCAGGGTGAGGCTCGGGTCAATTTCACGTTTGAGTGCGGCAAACCGAGTGGCGTCGGGATAGGCGGCGGCGAATTGGTCCACGGTCGCGTGGGGGCGGTAGGGCAGGTAGTAGCTGCCGCCCAAGGCGATGATCCGGTCGATCAGGTCTCGCGTCATGCGGCGGTGATCGGCCTCGGCGCGTTCTGTCATCTCTTGCGTGAAGGACATGACGGCGGCGATCCGGGGTGTGGGGGAATGAGCCAGCAGGCTGATGGGGTCAGTATCGACGAAGCGCAGGGTCACGTTGAGGAATTCGACGAAGGCGTTGGGGATGACTTCGCGGCAGGCCTCTAGGAAGCCATCGAAGGCGTCAAACGGCACGAAATATTCGTGCAGAATGTCGACGCGGGTGGGATCGCGATCATCGAGGGTGACGACAGGTTCGTTCATCAGGGAATTGCGGGTGGAAGTGCCAGCGATGCGGGGGCCAAGGCCTGCCTCAAACCACCAGCGCAGGCGCTTCATGCCCTCGCGCCCGACTTGGCCGCGATAGACGTAGGATGCGAGATGGGAAATCGCGCCGGAGCCGGTTGCGGCGGGGATTTCCGTTTGGTCTGGGGAAGGCGAGTAGGTGGCGAGCAGGGCTTCCTCAAAGAAATTCGCGCGGTCGACGTTGAGGCGGCCATAGGCCATGGGTTTCAGTGGATCATCCACCGCTTCGCGGAATTTGGCAGGGAAATCGGCGGCGGGCATGGCTTCGAAACTGGGGGTTAGGCGTTGGTTTTCGACCATGTCCACTTCCATGTCGACGATGAGGCCTGCCAGCCCGTAGCCGCCCATGGCCATGGCGAAGAGGATAGGGTTTTCCGTGCGGGAGGCGGTGACGAGTTCGCCGTCGGCCAGCACCATGCGCAGAGAGCGGACAGTTGCGCCCATTGGGCCATAGGGGACCGGCCAGCCATGGGCGCCGACAGAGAATGTCGCGGCAATGCCGAAATCATGGTTGGATTGCATGACAGCGGGGCTGAAGCCCAGCGGATCAAGCGTGTTGATGACATCGGCCCAACGTGCGCCGCCATTGGCGCGGTAAGTGCGCGCGTCAGTATCGACCTCGATCCAGGCATTGTCGACGGTGATGGCGTGGCCATCGCGAGGGATCGCCTGACCGCCCATGGAATGGCGCGCGGCACCGACATTGACAGGGCGGCCTTCGGATTTTGCGGCTTGGAGTTCTTTGCGGAAGGCCTCGATCAGAGCGTCGCCATGCGATGTGGGGCGGGTGTGGATGTGGATGGGCGTGGCGGAAAGCTGGCTGGCGTCGTTGAGGAGTTCGCCTTGGGGCTGCGCGATACTGGGCACGCCTTCGAGTTGGCTGAGGCCGGGGGCCCAGGACCGGCCCAAACCGTAGCCAAGGGCTGCGCCGCCCAAAAGCAGGGCTGCGCGGCGTGTGAAAGTGCCTGTCTTGCTCATGCAGTGTTTGTCCGTTGTCCCGTTTTCCCACAGCAAAGCATTGAAGCGGGGAAACGGCAAGGTTTGGTGCTAATCGAGTGCCTTTGATGCCGTGTGCAACAGAGTGCCTTTGGCTGGCCCCGGTCTGGCGATCCGGAGCGCTGGGCAGCAGAGCTTTATCGTTCCCTCCCGCCGAAAATTCGATTGGCGCGCTGACCTTTCACATTCGTCAGGCCCTGGGTGGGGCCTGCCGAAGGCGCGGCGGCGCAAGCGCCTTGATTCCGCGCCGGGTTACACATCAGAGCCCGTCTTTGGCGATCCGGCTTGCCAGGGAAGCGACGAGTTTAGCGCGGCCCTCTGCCGCCGTTTGGGCGTTGACCGTCTCCATGGGGACAGTCAGGTCAAAAAGCCTTGCGCGGTTGCGCCCGCGGCCTTCCAGATCGGTCACGAAGAACTGCCCTGACATGCGCATCTGCCCGCCCGAGACCAGCATCTGTTCGACCCGAACATCGACCCGCGCGGCGGCGCGTTCGTCAAAAGGCCAGGGTTCGGGTGCCACGGATCTGCCGGTAATCTCTGTCAGGTTGCGCGACAGGCCCAGCGTGACGGCGCGCGTGGGGTCATCGGCCCAGATCGCGCGGGAGAGCGCGAGAGAGCCGTCATTTTCCAAGGCGATTTCATCGCCCGTGGCGTAATCGGGCAGGGACACTTCCAGCACTTCGATGGAGCGGAAGGAGGTAGATACCTTTTCCGTCACCTTCACTTCGGGCGAGGTAATCAGGGTGTCACTTCTGAAGCAACCGGTGAGCGCCAAGGCCACCACAGTTATCAGGAAAAATCTCATCATTCAGCGGCCTAGGATAAGGGAATTTGGATTGCGTTCAATGGTGCGGGCGAGATCGCCGAGTGCCTCAGCCGCGCGGCGGATTTCGCGCAGGGCGGCGGCGGTGTCACGTCCGAAATTGGAGTCCTCGTCAAAATCAGCCAGCGTGCGCTGGGCCTGACCCAGCGTGGCGCGCACCCGGACAAGCACATCGGGCAGCGCGTCGGCGGCCTTTTCGATGGCCGAGGCGGCCTCTTGCGCAGAGGCCATCGTGGCGTTGAGGTTCTGGACCGCGCCACCTTGGCGGAGTTCTTTCAGTGCGGCATCCAGTTCGCGCAATGCGCCGGCCAGCGCATCGGGCAATTGCGCGTCGCTGGCATCCCCGAATAGTTGCGAGGCGGTGCCCAGCACATTTTCTAGTTCCAGCGCCAATTGGTCCAGTTTCACGGCCTCCGCATTGGCGGCGATGCGGTCGATCCGGGCCACGACGGAGGGCACTCCCGCGACGGAGGCCTCGATTGCCTCAGCAGCCTCACTGGCTTCGGTCAGTGCGGTGTTGAGCGTCTGGATCGTGTTGGCTTCTGTCGCGCGTGTCAGCATTTCGGCCAGTTCATCCATGGCCTTGTCCGTGGTCTCAGGCAGGCGTTGCAGGGCCTCGGAGGCCACAAAACCGCGTGCGTCGGCGGCCAGCCCCGTGGCCTCCGAGATCAGATCTTCGAGAGGCAGGTCATTCACCCGTGCCGCCAGTGCCGTCACTTGCCCGGTGAGGGCTGGCACACCCTGAAGGGCGGCGTCAAAACTTTCTGCCGCGGCGCCCGCGGTGTCTACGGCGGCCAGCAGGCGTTCGACGGCGCGGGCGTCACTCAGTTCTTTCAAAAGGGCACTCAGATCGCTGCTGGCGCTTTGCAGATTGCCTACAAGGTCGCTCAGTTCGGCGGGCAGGGCCTGCACTTCGTCCGATCCGATCACGCCCCGCGCGTCAGACAGAAGCCCGCGCAATTCGCCCGGCGTTTGTTGAAAATCGTCGCTGGTGACAAAGCCCGTGGCGCTGTCGAGGAAGGCGATGGCGGAGCCCAGCAACTCCTCCACAGGCAGGTTGTTCACACGCTCAAGCAGACCTGCGGCAGAGCCACTCAGATCCGGCAGATCGCTGTCGGTGACCGGGAAGATGGGGAAGGGGGCGGCATTGGTGATAGTGGCGCCATCGGGTGCCTCCACCTCAGTGAGTTCGATCTTCAAGCCACCCGTGAGGAAAGACGCGTTCACAAGGCGCGCACGCAGGCCTTCGGCCACGCGATCAGAGAGGAAGGCCCATGGATCGGCGCCCGCCTCCATGCCCAGACGCGCGGGCTTCATCTCCACCGTGGCCAGCAGGCGCACGCGGCCGTCGCCAAAGGCTTCTTCATCAACAAGGCCATTCACGCTGAGCACTTCACCGATGCGCACGCCGCGCCATTCGACGGCGGCATCGCGCGCAAGCCCGCTGGCATTGTCTTCAAAGATCATAGACATCGTGACGGTGCTGCCTTCGTCATCGCTGAAGACAGCCTGCCGCGCGGCGGCCTGACTTTCGAAGACGTCAAAGACCATGCCGTCCCTCAGTGGCTCCCCTCCGGACACCAGCGTGTCAAAGGTGACGCCGCCGCTGATCAGAGAGGCAATCGATGCGAAATCAAGCTCTGCCCCGGCGGTGCCAAGAGAGAATGTGAAGCCCGAAGTGTCCCAGAAGCGCGTCGTGGTGAAGACCAGTTCGTCATGCGGTTCATAGATGATCGCCTGAGAGTAAATCCATCGTCCATTGCCGGAAATTTCCGCAGGGCCAACGCGCCCCACCTCGATCCCCTTGAAGAGGATCGGTGCGTTTTCTGCCAGACCCTTTTCGCGGAAGGTCCGCAGTTCAAAAACCGTGCCTTGACGGTTTGCCGTTTCAAGCGGTGCTGTCTTCAACCCTTGCAGGACGCTGGCCGTGCCTTGCGGATCGCTGTCCCATGTGCCTTCGATATAGACCCCGGAAAAGACCGTATCGAGGCCGCTGACGCCGCTGGTCGAAATCTCCGGTCGCACGATCCAGAAGCTGGCGCCTTGATCGACGAAGGGAGCCACGTTCTTGTCGATCCGCACATCCACCAGAACGCGCGTGAGATCACTGTTGAACGAGACATTTTCCACCACGCCCACCGACACGTCGCGGAAGCGGACAGCAGTTTCCTTGGCGACAATGCCAGATGCATCCTCGAACACGATCTGCACAATCGGGCCCCGGTCGCGATAGGCGGTGATGCCGACGCTGAACGATACGATCAACGCGGCGATCGGCACCAGCCACACGGCAGAGGCGATGCGAAACTTGTGTTCGCCCGCGCGCTTGGTGTGGATTTTGGGGATCGCGTCGGTCATGTGGCGTGTTCGCCCTCATGTTTGTCTTCTTCGATTCTATCCCAGATCATGCGGCTGTCAAAACTCTTGGCGGAAAGCATGGTGAAGATGACAGATAGCGCGAAAGCCAGTGCGGCGATGCCGGGATTGATGGAAGCCACGACGCTGAGTTGCACCAGCGAGGACAGGATTGCGACAACGAAAACATCGATCATGGACCAGCGGCCAATGAATTCCACCACCTCGAAGATCACATGGCGCTGAAACGGGGTCATGGCCGTCCGGTGCCCCACGGAGAGCGCCAGATAGGCAATCGCGAAAAACTTCCCCAGCGGGATCGCGACAGAGGCCACAAGGATGATGATGGCCACGCCCCAGGATCCATAGGCCGCAAGCTGGATCGCACCGGCAATGATGGTGTCTTCCTGATTGCGAAACAGCGTGGTGGTGATCAGCATCGGATAGATATTGGCGGGGATGTAGGCGAGGATTCCGGCAAACCACCAGGCCCAGACGCGTTGCAGGCTTCTGCGATCCCGAGAGATCAGCCGCGCCCCGCAGCGTTCGCACCGCGGGGTCCCCATGGGCCAGACCTTTTCGCAGGTCCGACAGCCGACAAGGCCCAGTTCCTTGGCCGTGACACTCATTGTTCGAGGGCCCGCCAAACCGACCAGCGGCAGGTGAAGGTGTCTTTCACGATCACGAGGATCACGAGGGCCGCGAACATCCAGAACGCCGGGCCCAGTTCGACCCGCGCCAGATCCGTGAGCTTTACGAGCGCCACGGCTGTGCCAATCACGAAGATCTCGACCATTGACCAGGGTTTGAGGTTTTCGCTGAGCCAGAAAGCGCGATGTGCGCCGGGCCACGGTTTGCGGTCAAAGACGATGGGGGTCAGGGTGTAGATTGTCAGCCCCAATCGCAATGCAGGCAGGCCCACGATCAGGCCGACCGTGGCCAGGGACAGAAGGATCATCGGACCGTCTGAAAAGGCCAGTGCCGCGTCCAGAATGGTCGTTTCATTCTGAAACCCCAACCGCTGGATCTTGATGAACGGCACGAAGAGCGCGGCGATCACGAGAACGAAGGCCGCAGTGGACATGGCAATGATCAGCAGCCCCGCATCTCGCCTGCGAGAAATCAAAGGGTAGTGGCACACGTCGCAGCGCGCCCTGTCGCCCTTGTCGACATAGCCCACGTCGTAGACCGAGTCGCATTTGGGGCATGCGATCAGGTCCTCGATTTTGTCTGGGGTGAGTTCATCCCGGTTCATTCGGGGACGTTAGTGTGGAATCGATCATATCCGCAACAATCAGGGTGAATTTTGTGTGTTTGTTCAGCGACATGCTGTTCCTTTTGCATCAGCCTGTGCCGATGAGGGGCGCCCGAAGGCAGGCGGTGAGCGCCCGGTATTATTGCATTTTTGGCAATAGATTATCGCATATATATGTTATTCCATGAAATTCTGTCTCGCACTACATTGGCCCTAACGCAAACCAATTCGCGAAGGAGCGAGACATGATCAAGGATATCAAAGGTCTGCACCACGTGACCTCGATGGCCGCGGATGCCAATGAAAACAACACGTTTTTCACCGAAACGCTTGGGATGCGCCGGATCAAGAAAACGGTGAATTTCGACGCGCCGGATGTCTATCACCTTTATTACGGGGATGAGACGGGCACGCCGGGGTCGGTGATGACCTACTTCCCCTTTGAAGGTATGAAGCGCGGCACGCGTGGCATTGGTGAGGTGAGCGTCACGGAGTTTGCCGTGCCCGAGGGCAGCCTTGGCTATTGGCAGACACAGCTGGCCGACAAGGGCTTCGTGCGCCAAAAGAAGGAAACGGTGTTTGGTGAAACGCGGCTCAGCTTTGAAGGCCCCGATGGCGACGGGTTTGCCCTTGTGGAGACCGAAGATCGGGGTCGCACGGGCTGGACCGGGTCGGATGTGCCGGAAACGGCCGCTGTCTTTGGGTTCAATGGCGCACGCTTCAGCCTGCATAACGCAGGTGCGACGGGTGAGTTGTTGAAATTCATGGGCTACCAGAAGGCGGAAACGGACGGAAACCTGACCCGCTACGTGATCGAGGGCGGCAATGCTGCGGACACGATCGACCTGGAAGAGCTGGGCAGTGCGCCCATGGCCGGGCAGGGTGCCGGATCTGTGCATCACATTGCCTTTGCCGTGGAGACCCGTGAGGCGCAGCTGCGCGTGCGCGAGCAGCTTCTGGAGACAGGCTATCAGGTGACGCCGGTCATTGATCGCAACTATTTCTGGGCGATCTATTTCCGCACGCCGGGTGGCGTCCTCTTTGAGGTGGCGACCAATGAGCCGGGGTTCGACCATGATGAGGACACGGCCCATCTGGGTGAGGCGCTGATGCTTCCCGCCCAATACGAGGCGCAGCGCGACCGGATCGAACGCGTTTTGCCCGAACTGGCCGCATGATGCCCGCGCCCCCCGCAGATGTCTGCGGGGGGCTTTTGCCCATTATTTCAGCGAAATCCGGGGTTTAGCGTTAAAACCATGCGGAATCGTTGAAGAAGCAAATGGTTTCCGTATTGTTAACCTATGACGGAAGACCAGTTCTTTGACGAAATGTGGGCAGGCGAGGACCACGCGCGCAGCCCATACGCCGCCTTCCACGATTGGATCACCGATGAAGACCCCGCTCGATTGCGCGCCAAACAGCGCGAGGCGGAAGAGGTGTTTCGCCTCACCGGTATCACCTTCAATGTCTACGGCCGCAAGGAGGCTGAAGAACGGCTGATCCCCTTTGATATTGTCCCGCGCATAATATCTAGCCGCGAATGGCAGAAGCTGTCGCGCGGGATCGAACAGCGGGTCATTGCGATCAACGCGTTTTTGCATGACATCTATCACCGGCAGGAAATCCTGAAGGCGGGCCGCGTGCCGCGCGAGATGATTGCGGGCAACGAAGCCTTCCTGCCCCAGATGATGGGCGTGTCGCCTCCTGGCGGGATCTACACCCATATCGTCGGCATCGATCTGGTGCGCACCAGCGAGAATGAGTTTTTCGTGCTGGAGGACAATGCCCGCACGCCCAGCGGCGTCAGCTACATGCTGGAAAATCGGGAGACCATGCTGCGCATGTTCCCGGAGCTCTTCGCCAAGGAAAAGGTGCGCAACGTGTCGAACTATCCGGTGCGGTTGCAAAAGTCGCTGGCTGAATGCGCGCCGGCGGGCACCTCGGGCGACCCCACGGTCGCGTTGCTGACGCCGGGTATCTACAACTCCGCTTATTTCGAACACTCGTTCCTGGCCAACAATATGGGTGTGGAACTGGTTGAGGGACATGATCTGCGCGTGGTCGATGGGCGGCTGTGTATGCGCACGACGCGGGGGTACAAGGCGATCGATGTGCTCTACCGGCGGGTGGATGATGATTTCCTTGATCCGCTGAATTTCCGCCCGGACAGCACCTTGGGTGTGCCGGGGATCTTTGATGTCTACCGGTCGGGTGCCGTGACTCTGGCCAATGCGCCCGGCACCGGCATTTCGGATGACAAGGCGATTTACAGCTACATGCCCGAGATCGTGGAATTCTACACCGGAGAGAAAGCGATCTTGCAGAACGTGCCGACATGGCGGTGTTCGGACCCCGAGAGCCTGAAATACGTGCTCGACCATCTCGAAGAGCTGGTGGTGAAGGAGGTGCATGGGTCTGGTGGATATGGCATGCTGGTGGGGCCGGCGGCGAGCAAGAAAGAGGTGCGCGATTTCCGCAAGAAACTGGAGGCGAAACCGGCCAATTACATCGCGCAGCCGACGCTTGCGCTGTCCACCGTGCCCATTTTCACCAAGCAGGGCCTCGCGCCGCGCCATGTGGATTTGCGCCCCTTCGTGCTGATGAGTCCCGAGGGCATTCGCATCACGCCCGGTGGGCTGACGCGGGTAGCGATGAAGAAGGGATCGCTGGTCGTCAATTCCTCCCAGGGGGGCGGGACGAAGGATACGTGGGTGTTGGACGACTGATGCTGGGCAAAACCGCAAACGGCCTTTACTGGATGTTCCGCTATCTGGAGCGGGCGGAAAACAATGCGCGCCTGATTGAGACCGGCCAGCGGATCGCGCTGACGCGGTCCGGTGCGCCGACAGATGAATGGACGCCGGTGATGCAGACCACCGGGACCGATCTGTCCTTTGCTGAAAAATACGAGGCGGTGACAAAGGAAAGCGCCATCGACTGGATGCTGCGCGACCCGGATAATCCGTCTTCGGTGCGGTCCGCCATAGAGGCCGCGCGCCAGAATGCCCGCATGGTACGTACGGCGCTGACCGCCGAGGTCTGGGGCGCGATGAACGGCTGCTATATCGACGTCAAGGAGGCGCTGAAGCGGCGGGTGAATGAGCGCGATTTGCCGGGCGTGCTGGGCCTCATCCGGCAACGGACGGCGTTGGTGCGCGGGGCAACCCATGGCACGATGCTGCGCAATGACGCGTATGATTTTGCACGGATTGGCACGTTTCTGGAACGCGCGGACAACACCGCGCGCATCCTTGACACCAAGTATTACGTGCTGCTGCCTACATCGGCGCCCGTGGGGTCGCAGCTCGATAACATCCAGTGGGAGACGATCCTGCGATCCGTGAGTGGCGCTGCGGGGTTCCGCACGGCCTATGGCCAGACGGTGAAACCGGCAGAGATCGTGCGCTTTCTTATCCTGGACAAGCGCATGCCGCGCAGCCTGAATTTCTGCTGTTCCAAGATCCGAGATAACCTTGGCTACCTGGCGTCTGAATACGGTGAGACATTCGATGTCCATCTGATGGCCGACGATCTGTGCCGACGCTTTATGTCCCATGATGTCGAGGCGATTTTCGATTACGGCCTGCACGAATACATTCAGGATGTCGTTGGCGCCCTGAACGGGTTGGGGCAGCAGATTGAGAAAGACTACCGGTTCTTTTCATGATCCTGACCATTTCCCATTCCACGCGTTACACGTTCGATGCGCCCGTCAGCTACGGGTTGCAGCAGTTGCGTCTGACGCCGAAATCCTTCCGCGCCCAAAGCGTCGTGGCGTGGACGACGCGGCTGACCGGGGCTGGCAAGCAGTTGGAATTCGATGATTTCCATCGCAACCGCGTGGAGCTGATCAGCATGCACGAAGGTGTTGAAGAGGTGATCATCGAAAGCGAAGGCCGGGTGGAAATGGTCGACACGCATGGTGTGGTGGGGCCCCATGCCGGGCCGTCGCCGCTGTGGCTGTTTCATCGATCGACACCGCTGACGCAATCGGGACGTGGGACGCGGGCGATCGTCTCTCAGGTGCCCAGCGGTGAGCCGCTGGATCGCCTGCACGCGCTGTCGGCGATCATCCGTGACCAGATCGCCTATGAAATCGGTGCCTCGCACCCTGACTGGACATCCGAGGACGCGGTGGCGGAAGGCAAGGGCGTGTGTCAGGACCACACCCATGTTTTCTTAACCTGTGCGCGTATAATGGGATTTCCGGCGCGCTATGCCTCCGGCTTTCTGATGATGGATGATCGGATTGATCAGGAGGCGACCCACGCCTGGGCGGAGGCGCATATCGACGGGCTCGGCTGGGTCGGGTTTGATGTGTCCAACGGGATATCACCGGATCAGCGCTACGTGCGCGTGGCCACCGGGCTGGATTATTCGGAAGCCGCGCCGATCCGGGGGGTGCGTATGGGCGGGGCGACAGAAACCCTTTCTGTTGCGGTGAAAGTGGCGCAGCAGTAGAAAGCCGCGGAAGAGTCGCGAAAGACTGGGGGCAGCAAGGGCAAATCATGACGTATTGCGTAGGTGTTCGCCTTGATCGCGGCCTCGTTTTCATGTCCGACACCCGCACCAATGCCGGGCTCGATAACGTGTCTGTTTTTCGCAAGATGCATTCTTGGGAACGGCCGGGCGAGCGGGTGATCACGCTGATGACAGCCGGAAACCTGGCCACCACGCAGGCGGTGGTGAGCCTGCTGGAAGAGCGCACCAAGGCGCCGGAGGATCGCGCGCCATCGATCATGAGTGCGCCGTCGATGTTCGAAGTGGCCAACATTGTTGCCGCCACGCTGCGAGAGGTGATCGCCAACCACGAAGACGCCGGCCAGCGCGCGGACAGCGCGTTCAACGGCACGCTCATCCTGGGCGGACAGATCGGCGACAGCGCCACGCGGTTGTTTCTCATTTATCCCGAGGGCAACTTCATTGAGGCGGGCGACGAGACGCCGTTTTTCCAGATCGGGGAAACGAAATACGGCCGACCCATTCTGGTCCGCGCGTATGACCGGTCAATGAGCTTTGAGGCGGCGGTAAAAATGATGCTGCTGAGCTTTGATTCCACGATCAAGGCGAACTTATCTGTTGGGTTGCCCATTGACCTGCAGATCTATGCGGAAGGTGAATTGGTGCTGGGCCCGTCGCGGCGGTTTGAGGCGGATGATCCATACTTTACGGAGATATCCGAAGGGTGGGGATCTGCGTTGAAACAGGCGGTGGACAGCTTGCCGGACTTTTCCCTCGACGACTGAGGTCTTCCCGGAGATTTCATGCCTCCGGCGGAGGTACTTATGCCAAGAAAGAAGCGAGAGTCCGGGCTTCTTTCTTGGCATAAGTACCTAATGGACACGGTTTTGGCAGGCGTGAAACTGTTGATCAGCGCGCAACAGAATATACGGTTTCGTTGCGATTTTGTTGAATAGGCTTTTGGGCTAGGTTTGAGGGCAACACGCGACGCCACAACCGGAGCCAATGTCATGAGCTGGAACCCCACCCACGGGCCGGATTGCCCAAATGCCAACCCCGATGCCATTGAAACCCTGATCATTCCCCGCGCCCGCGATCTGGGCGGGTTCGAGGTGCGCCGTGCGTTGCCGAGCGCAAAGCGCCAGATGGTGGGGCCGTTCATTTTCTTCGACCAGATGGGACCGGCAGAGTTCATCACCGATGGAGGTATTGATGTGCGCCCGCATCCGCATATCGGGCTTGGCACGGTGACGTATCTTTATCAGGGCGAATTTGAACATCGCGACAGTCTGGGCACGCACCAGATGATCTATCCCAGGGAGGTGAACTGGATGGTGGCAGGCCGAGGCGTGACCCATTCGGAACGCACATCCGAGGAAACCCGGGCCACGCGCCACAAGCTGTTCGGCATTCAGACCTGGATCGCGTTGCCGGAAGACCGTGAGGATATGGCGCCGGATTTCGAGCACCACAAGCAAGCCGCCCTGCCCTTTATCGAAGATGGTGGTGCGCAGGCGCGGTTGATCCTTGGCACGGCCTATGGCGAGGCAAGCCCAGTGACCATGCAGTCGGAGACCTTTTATCTGGACGTGGTGCTGGAGCCCGGCGCGGCATTTCCCTTGCCCGACAATCACGAGGATCGCGGGGTTTACATCACCCAAGGGACGATCAACGTGGCCGGGGAGGCGTTTGAGGCAGGGCGCATGATGGTGTTTCGCCCCGGGGATTCCATATCCATTCACGCCGGACCGCAGGGGGCCCGATTGATGGCGTTGGGTGGAGAGACGCTCAATGAACAGCGGTATCTCTGGTGGAACTTCGTCTCGTCGTCAAAGGACCGGATCGAGGAGGCAAAGGCGGCGTGGAAAGAGGCGGATTGGGAAAATGGGCCGTTCAGACTGCCGCCCGGGGATGCGTCGGAATACATTCCCATTACACCTGAGCTGGATCGCACCAGTCCCAGAGAGGCCCATAGCCGGTAAGCCCTTCTCAACGCATCTGAGGTATCATAGGGTGAAGCACCCGAGCAGGATATGCGATGTTGAGAGTATTGACCCAATTGGCCCCCGTCGGAGCCTGCCTGTGACGCGCGGGGTGGCGACCCCGCCCGGGCGGCCGGAACTGCGCGCGGCGCTGCGCAAGGACCGGGCGCTCTTTTGGGGCGTCGGGCTCTTCAGCGGGTTTTTCAACCTTCTGATGCTGACGGGGCCGATCTACATGTTGCAGGTCTATGACCGGGTGCTGGGCAGTCGGTCGATTGAGACGCTGGTGGCGCTGAGCCTGCTGGTCGTGTTTCTCTATACCATGATGGGCCTTCTGGATTTTGCGCGTGGTCGCGTGATGGCCCGCGTCGGTGCGCGGTTTCAATCGCGGCTGGAGGAGCGCGTTTTCGATGCGTCCATGCGGCGGGCGGCCAGTGAGGGCGGCACGCCTGTGTCTGGCATGCGCGATCTGGAACAGGTGCAGCGTCTGTTGACATCGCCGGTGGTGACATCGGCCTTTGATATTCCGTGGACACCGATTTTCCTTTTTGGAATCTGGATTTTCCATCCTTGGCTGGGGACGTTGGCACTGGTCGGCGGGTCGCTTCTGGTGATCATCGCGATCCTCAATCAGCGGGTGTCGCGCGAGGCCTCTGCCCAGGCCAATGCGGCGTCCTTCCAGGCGGATACGATGGCTGCGCGGGTGGGTACGGATGCCGACATGATCAACGCGCTGGGCATGCGTGAGACGATTTTTTCCCGGTGGCGCGCGCAACGGGGTCTGGCGCTGAGCAAGCATCTGGGCGCGGCGGATATGTCGGGATCGTTCCTGAGTGCCACGAAGGCGCTGCGGCTGATGCTGCAATCGGGCATGCTTGGGCTGGGTGCGTTGTTGGTTTTGCGGGGCGAATTGACGGCGGGGGCCATGATCGCGGGGTCCATCCTGCTGGGTCGGGCGCTTGCGCCGATCGAGCAGGCGACAGGGCATTGGGGCCAGGTTCAGGCCGCGATGAAGAGCTGGGCGTCCTTGTCGGACCTGCTGGAGACCAGCCCGCCGGAGACCCTGCGCACGCAATTGCCGCGTCCGGCGGCGAAGCTGGAATTGCAGAAAGTGTCCGTCGTGCCGAAAGGGGCGGAAACCCCGCTGCTGCGCGGGGTGAGTTTTGCCATTGAACCCGGACAGGCCGTGGGGGTGATCGGGCCATCGGGCGCGGGCAAATCGACGCTGGCGCGGGTGATCACGGGCGCGCTGCGTCCTGCGGCGGGCGAGGTGCGTCTGGATGGAGCCACGCTGGATCAGTATGGCGGCGCGGATCGGGGCAAATACATAGGCTACTTGCCCCAGCGGGTGCGGCTGTTCGACGGAACCATTGCAGAAAACATTGCCCGGCTGGCGGATGCGCCGGATGATGACAAGGTGGTCAGGGCCGCGCAATTGGCCGATGCGCACAAGATGATCGTGGATTTACCCAACGGGTACGACACGGCCATCGCGGGCAGCGGTGATCAGCTGTCGGGTGGGCAGATCCAGCGCGTTGGACTGGCGCGGGCGATGTATGGAGAGCCGGTTCTTCTGGTGCTGGATGAACCCAATTCGAACCTCGACAATGCGGGCAGCGAGGCGGTGAATGCCGCGATCCGGGCGGCGAAGGCGGCGGGCAATGCTGCGCTGGTGATTGCCCACCGGCCCGCAGCGATCAAGGAATGCGACATGGTGCTGATGCTGGATGGCGGTCAGGTGCGCGCCTTCGGGCCCAAGAACAAGGTTCTGCGTGAGGTGTTGCAGAACAGTTCCGAAGTGATGGGCGGTGGCGCGGGAGGTGTGCAATGAGCGAAGGCTATACCCCGCGTCGTCCGCTGATCGTGGGTTTTTTTGCGCTTGTGCTTTTGCTGGGCGGCTTCGGCACCTGGTCGGCCTTCGCAAATATCGCGGGGGCGGTTATTTCCGGCGGGCAGGTGGAGGTCGACCAGAACCGCCAGATCGTGCAGCATCTGGATGGCGGCGTGGTGGGCAGCATCGAGGTGGATGAAGGCCAGATGGTGGAGGCCGGTGACGTGCTTGTCCGCCTTGATCCCACGACGCTGACCAGTCAGTTGAACATCGCGGAAAGCCAGCTCTTTGAGATCATGGCACGGCGCGGGAGGTTGCAGGCGGCGCGGGACGGGGTGGAAGAGATCGAGTTTGATCCCTTGCTGACCGAGGCGTCGAAAGCCGATGCGGCGATCCTTGATCTGATGGAGGGGCAAGTGCGGCTTGCTGAAGCCCGACGCGAAACGAAGGCGCGGGAGGTGGATCAGCTGGGCAAGCGCCGGGTGCAGATTTCGGACCAGATCGCAGGGATCGAAGCGCAACTGGACGCGTTGGCCGAGCAGCTTGATCTGATTGGTCAGGAGTTGAAGACTCAGCAAGATTTGCTGGAGCGTGGTCTGGCGCAGATGCCGCGCGTTCTGGCCTTGCAGCGCGAGGCCGCGAGCCTTGCGGGCCGTCTGGGAGAACTGGAAGCCGAGAAAGCGCAGGCCGAAGGGCGGCGCACGGAAATCGATATAGAACTTTTGAAACTGGACTCGGACGCGCGCGAGGAGGCCATCACGGAGCTGCGCGACTTGCAGCTTCGGGAACTTGAGTTGCGCGAACAGCGTGTGGCGCTTTTGGACCAGATTGACCGGCTGGATATCGTGGCGCCGGTCTCGGGCGTGATCTACGGGCTGACAGTGCATGCCCCACGCGCGGTGCTGCGGCCTGCGGAACCTGTGCTGTATCTGGTGCCGCAGGACCGCCCGCTGGTGATCACGGCGGATGTCGACCCGGTGCACGTGGATCTGCTGTATGAGGGCCAAGAGGTGAGTCTGCGCTTTTCAGCCTTGGATCAGACGCGCACGCCGGAACTGTTTGGTCAGTTGGTGGGGATTTCGGCCGATACGTTTCAGGATGAGACCACGGGCGTGAGTTATTACCGGGCGGAGGTATCCCTGCCTGCCGAAGAACGCGCGCGGCTGGACCCGGATGTGGAATTGCGACCCGGCATGCCGGTGGAGGTGTTCATCCGAACCGATGATCGCACGCCGATCGGGTATTTGGTGAAGCCCTTCGCGGACTATTTCGCGCGGGCATTCCGGGAATAGGGGTTGCTGTTGCCCTTTTGCGGGTGACGCAGGGCAAATTTACCAAAAAGCGCTGGGCGCGGAATCAAGGGCTTTAGCCCGCCGCGCCTTCGCCTGGCCCCACCGTCACACCTTTGGTGTGCCACCAAAAATGGCGCGCCTCTGGCGCGACGCCTGGCGCAATGGCAAATGCAGCGCACCGTGCGACAATATAGCGGGATGGCATGATAAAGTGCCTTCGCATGAAGTCGGATCGCCAGACCGGGGCGAGGCAAAGGCGCTCTATTGTGTTTGGAATAGAGGTTTTGCCTTGCCAGCATTGCGGCTTCGCGAAATCATCCGGGCAACCAAAGGGGGACCGCATGTCAGACGAAGATCTCTACGACAGCGAACATATCAATTTCCTCGAAGATCTCTGGGGCGATGGGTACCTGTCCCCCGGTGGGGCGGAGGAAGTGGCGCGGGTCCTGACGGGGGTGGACCTGACGGGCAAGCACGTGCTGGATATCGGCAGCGGGTCCGGTGCCATTGCGGTGGCGCTGGTGCGCGATCATGGCGCGGCGCGGGTCACGGGCATTGATGTGGAAGATCCGGTCTGCACGGCGGCGCGCGCGCGGGTGGAGGCGGCGGGCCTGTCGGATCAGATCACCATCACCAAGGTCACCCCCGGTCCGATGCCGTTCGAGGAGGGCACGTTTGACGTGGTCTTTTCCAAGGATTCCATCATTCACATCCCCGACAAGGCCGCGATGGCCGCCGAGGCGTTCCGCGTATTGAAGCCCGGTGGGCAGTTTGCCGCCTCGGATTGGCTGATGTCCCACGATGGGGAGCCGTCGCCCGAAATGGCGCATTACATCAAGATGGAGGCGCTTGATTTCGCGATGGCCTCCCCTGATCGGTACCGTGCGGCGATGGAGGGGGCGGGGTTCGAGGATGTGGAGCTGGTCAATCGCAACCCGTGGTATGCCGAAGTCGCGGCGGGTGAATTGGCCGAACTGTCCGGCAATCGCGATTACTGGGTGTCGCGGCATGATCCGGCCTTCATTGATCATCAGATCGAGATCTGGACTGCCATGTTGCCGTGCCTGCAAAAGGGAGAGCATTGCCCTCATCATATCCGGGGACGCAAACCTGCATGATCATGCAGCTGAGTTTTGACGCGCTGACGCTGGAGACGGAGCGGTTGATCCTGACGCCGTATCAGCTGGAGGATGTGGACGCGGCCAAAGCGGTTCTGTGCGATGAACGGGTGATGCGTTACGTCGGCGACGTGATGACGCCTGAGGCGGTGGAGGCGCGGATGCCCGAAATCATCCAACGCGGGGCAGGGGGGCGGATCGGCATGTGGCTGGTGCGGCGCAAGGATACGCTGGCCAAGATTGGTGACGCGATCCTGCTGCCCATCCCGATTGAACAGGATGACACGGATTGGTCACTGGTCGTGCCGGAGACCTATCCAGATGCGCAGATAGAGGTGGGCTACCTGCTTGTGCATGAGGCGTGGGGGCAGGGGTTTGCCACGGAGGCCTGCACCCGTCTGGTGCAGTTTTTCTTTGAACAGACCACGCTTGACGAGGTGGTGGCCTGCACGGACCCGGACAACACCAACTCCCAACACGTGCTGCAAAAATCCGGGTTGCGCCGAAACGGTGTGAAGCGCGTTTATGCGGAAGACAACGTGCCGTGGTTCGAACTGACGCGAGCGGAATGGGAGGCGGCGCAGTAAGCGCGGTCAGGCGTCAAACCAGTTTCCGTCCGGGTCGCCGGGATAGACGCCCAAGTAGGGTCCGTCGCTTTGATATCCCATCAGGCGGCGCACGTGTTCCGGGTAGCTGTCGGCCACCGCGCGCGGCACGGTCAGATACTGGTTTTCCTCCTGTCGCAGCCAGCCCAGTGAATAGGTGGTGATGAGCCCGGTGCGCGGCGCGTTTGAATTGTTCTGCCCGCCTGCGTGAATGGCGCTGCCGAGGTAGAAGAGGACCGATCCACGGGGCATGACGGCTTGGGTCACTTCGGCCTCGGTCACGCTGTCGATCTGTCGCAGGTCGTTGGAGCCCGGCACGACGCGCGTGGCGCCATTTTCTTCTGTGAAATCCGTGAGCGCCCACATGGCGGAGAACTGAAATTCCACGCCCGGGATGCGGATGGGATAGAAATCATCATCACGGTGGAGCGCCTGATTGCCTTCACCGGGATGAATTTCAATCGCGGTGGAAGAGCCCAACCGGTACGTTGTCGCGTGGCGTTTGAGCACC
This sequence comes from uncultured Roseovarius sp., assembly GCA_964389425.1. Taxonomy (GTDB): domain Bacteria; phylum Pseudomonadota; class Alphaproteobacteria; order Rhodobacterales; family Rhodobacteraceae; genus Roseovarius. Next base: position 65,143 of record CAYMEC010000004.1, on the reverse strand, counting down.
TTGTCGGCCACGCCCATCACCAAAGGGTGCGCGAGGATGTCGGCGGCCGCCCGCGACAAGCCCAGAATGCCGCCCAGGCGGCGGGTCTTGTAGCCGTTGAAATCGTTGGAGAATTTGTGGCCCTGTTCATCGAAGGGGTCTTTGAAATCCTCCAGCACCTTGTCCAGCAGGGTATCCGGCACCACGTTTTCTACGATCACGGCCCCGTCTGCCAAAAGACGCTCGGCCGCCTTTGAGGCGTCATTCTCACTGTGGGCGATTTCAACCATTGTATTCGGCGCTCAGTTCTTCGAGCCCTTCTTCCATGATGGTGAACATCTCATTGACTTCCGCCTCGGAGATCACGAGCGGCGGTGAGAAGACGGCCATGTTTCCAAAGGGCCGCAGCATCAATCCGCGCCGTTCGCAGGCGGCATCCAGCTTGTTGCCGAATTGCAGATGCGCGGCGTAGCTTTCATCCGACAGATCAGGCCGGCATTCGAGGCAGCCCAGAAGGCCCATCCCGCGCACTTCGCCCACGATGTCGAAGCGGTCGCCGATGGCGTGCAGGCGGTTTTGGAACACCTCGCCCACGCGTTGGACATGGCCGAGAATGTCTTCGCGTTCCATGATTTCCATGTTCTTCAAAGCCGCCGCGCAGCTGACCGGATGACCGGAATAGGTGTAGCCGTTGTAGAAAAGCTCACCTTCGCCGGCGTCGCGCATCTGGCCCATGATTCGGTCCGACATGATGCACGCGCCGAGCGGAAGGTAGCCCGAGGTGAGTCCCTTCGCGCAGGTGATCATGTCGGGAACAATGCCGAATACAGCCTCGGACGCGAACCAGTGGCCGAGCCGACCAAAGCCTGTCACGACCTCGTCCGAGATGTAGAGGATGTCGTATTTGCGGCAAAGTTCATGCGTGCGGGCGTGGTAGCCCTTGGGGGGCACGATCACGCCGCCGGAGCAGAGGATCGGTTCGGCGATAAAGCCGCCAATGGTGTCGGGTCCGAGGTCGAGGATGATGTTTTCCATCTCTTCGATTTTGCCGTCGCACCAGTCATCGGGCGACATGCCCGTCGGGCGCAGGTTCGGGTTGATGTCGGGTAGGAAATGGACAAGGTCATGGGCCTTGTCGAAACGCGTCTTGAAGCGTTCCTTGCCGGTCATGGAAGAAGCCAGATAGGTTGATCCGTGATAGGCTTTTTCCCGCGAAAGGATGCGTTTTTTCCCCGGGCGACCCAGGATATTGTTGTACAAACCCACCGTGCGCAGGGCGGTATCCACAGCCGTCGATCCACAGGTGGTGAAGTGAACATTGTTGAGATCACCGGGCGTGCGGCTGGCGATTTCATGGGCGAGGATCGCGGCGGGTTCCGAGGTCGATGACCACGGCGAGGCGTAGACCATTTTGCGCACCTGATCGGCGATGGCATCGGCCATTTCTTCGCGCCCGTACCCGATTTGAACGCACCACATGCCGCCCGGACCATCGATGAATTTGCGGCCTTCGCTGTCCCATAGATAGACCCCGTCCCCGGTGTTGAGGCGCTGGTATTCATCTTCTCGCCAAGACCCTATACCGCCCCACGGGTGCAGGTTGTGATCGCGGTCCCATGCGGTCAGGTCAGAGGGGCTGGGCGAATTGGCCGGGGGTGTCATGGGGCTCTCCTGTCGGGATATTCCGGGTTGACGCCACGATAGGTCGGGATTGCGCGGCTTGTAAAGTTTTTTTGAGCGCTCAAATAAATTTGAGTGACGATGCCCGCGAAATGTGCAAAATGGTGAGACAGAAAGGGGCTGCCATGAACACGATGTCCGATGTCAAAAGGCCGCGGAAGGAGCGCAAGGAAAACGCCGATCGTCGCCGCAGGCAATTGCTGGATGCCGCGCGCCGGTCGATCCTTGCAAACGGGTTGGCCAAGACGACGCTGGCAACCGTGGCCGAGGAGGCGGGTCTGTCGCAGGGCGTCGCGGTGTTTTACTTCAAGTCCAAGGCGGGGTTGCTGACGGAAACCCTGCGGGACGCGTATCAGAAGTATGAGACGCTCTGGCGCGCCGCACTGGACATGCCAGGCACGCCGGTGGATCGCTTGAACGCCGTGCTGGAGGCGGATTTTCACGAAGATGCTTGCGGCCCGGATCACCTGCCGCTTTGGTTTGCATTCTGGGGGGAGCTGCGGTTTACGGAGAATTATGCAGAGTTGGCGGATGCGTTTGATGCGCGCCGTCACGAGGCCTTGCTGGCGCTTTGGCAGGAGGTGTTGCCCGAAGCGGAGGCGGCAGAAATTCGGCAACTGACGGATTGGATGGACACCCTGACAGACGGGTATTGGAGTAGCCTGCACCTGTCACCGGATCAGATCACGAGGGATGAGGCGTTGGAGGCGACCAAGGCGATGTTGCGCCGGGTCGTGCCAGGTGTGCTTTAGAGTTTGAAACCAGTAGGGGCCTGACGAAAGCGGTGGTCCAAGAGCCGTGACTGTGCGCTGGTGCTGAGAAGCGGTTCCTCAGACGCCCAGTTTGTCGAGCAGGCGCAGACGCAGGATTTCAGCCTCCACCATGGTTTCGCGGGCGAAGGAAAAGGGCAGGGGTTTGATCGTTGTGACCGGGAAAGCGAGGTCTTCTTCCGGCACGCCTTGGACCCACTGGGCCAGCACGCGCCCCATCGCAGTCGCTATGGCCACGCCGCGACCATTGTAGCCAAGGCCGGCCTTCAGCCCCGGTGCGATCTCGTGCAGATGCGCGTAGTGATCCCGCGTGAGTGCGACGAACCCGCCCCAGGCATAGTCCCATTCCACGCCCGCAAGCTGCGGATAGAGCTTTGCGCTGACGGCCTTGAGGCGTTCGAACTGTCGTTCGGTCGAGGCGTCATTGTAGGTGCCGCGCCCGCCCATCAGGAAGCGGCCTGCGGCGTCCAGCCGGAAATAGAGCAGGAGACGGCGCGCGTCCGAGAGTGCGTGCAGTTCTGGGAGGATGGATTTGCGGATGTTGTCCGACAGGGGCTTCGTGGCCACCTGAACGGAGCGTACCGGGATGATCGATTTCGCGAGCGGGCCGTGCAGATCGACCTTGGAATAGGCGTTGGTGCAGAGCATGACCTGCGGGGCTTCCACCCATGCATCGCCGACATGGACCCTGTGGCCCGTGGCCGTCTTTTCAATCCGCGTCACGGGAGAGCCGCCATGGATCACCGCGCCCAGACGGTCCGCCGCGTCGGCCAGGCCCACCGCGTAGTTGAACGGCTGTAGATTGCCCCCGCGCATGTCGATGAGACCGCCAAGATAGTCATCGGTGCCGGTGTACTTTGCCATCTCATCGCGTCCCAGCGGACGGACGTCCTCGCCAAGCCCTTGCCATTCATGGGCCAGCGCGTGCAGGTCATCGAGTGTCTTTTTGGTATGCGCCGCGCGGAGCCAGCCGGGCCGGATCGCGTTGCAGTCGATCTTGTGTTTGTCAATGAGATCGAAGACCAGATCGCCCGCCTTGCCGGACATCTCGATCATGCGGCTCCCGTGGGTGTCGCCGAATTTTTGGCGGATGACGCTGGGCGCGTCCTTCAGCCCCACATTGATCTGGCCGCCATTGCGGCCCGACGCGCCCCAGCCCGGTTGCTGGGCTTCGAGCAAGGTCACCTGCACGCCCGCCTCCGCCAAATGCAGCGCGGTGGACAGCCCGGAAAAGCCCGCCCCCACCACGACGACATCCGTTTTGGTTTGACCCACCAGCGGCGGGAAGTCCGGCATTCGGTTGGCCGTGGCGGTCCACAGGCTGTTGGCGATGACGGGGCGTTCGTTCGGGATCATGGTCTGTCTCGCAGATCAACCGAGGGCTTTGACGATGTCCCGGGCGTTGACGCGCCCGCTCATGTACGCGCCGTTGACCAGCGCGGAGATGGATCCGGCCACGGCCTCTCCTCCGAAAAAGAGCTTGTCTTGCAGCGGCGCGCCGAGTTTTGCGCGGGCCCCGTATTTGCCCGGTCGCACCGCACCGTAAGCGCCAAGCGTATTGGGGTTGTCCGCCCAGTCGGTGGCATATCCGCCCTTGAAGCGTTTGCGCGCATCACTGCCCACGCATCTGACCAGTTCGCCAAGCGCGTAATCCACCACGGCGTCCTGACCGTCGCCGTAGAGATCCCAGGCGAAGGACCCGCCGATGAAGCCCATCATGTAATCCCAACCGCAGGGCCATGAGACGAAGAAGCATCCTTCGCCCGCCTGGTCTGCGGGCAGCTCGTAGGTCACCCAGTTGTTTTCGCCCAGATCGAACCGCGCGCCGTCAAACATGAGCGGGACTTTCATCAAGAGGCCCATGGGAATGTCATGGATAGCTTCCTGTTTTTCCGCCGGAAGGGCCGGGGTGAACCTGATTTTTTCCGCCGCCAGCACGCCCACCGACACAGTGACCAGACAGGCCTTTGCGCGGATCGCGCCGTTCGCGGTTTCCACCGTCACGCCGTCTCCGGCATAGTCCACCGCCGTCACGGGAGTGTTGAACGCAATGGGCAACCCGTCTGCCAGCGTGGCGACCAGAGTGCCCAGGCCTTCCTTGACGAAATAGCTGGGCTGCGCGTCGGCGGAGTTCCAATAGGATTTGGTCGACACCTGATCGAGCGTTACCCCGTAATCCATCGCGCCCATCCAGGACCGCACGCTGGCGCCCCACGGCACATCGGGGATGACGGAGGAGGCGGGCACATCCTTTCCTGCGCGACCGGCATCGCCCAACGCTTCAAGGATGGCGGTCCAGGCATTGTCATAGGCGACCCAATCTGACCCGGTGGCCGGGTTGCCATCGATGTCGAAAAGGTCCGAATCAGCGTTCGAGTGATCGACCATCGTAAAGTCATTCTGGTAGCCCAGTTTCGCGTAAGGGTTGTTGTTTGCGCCGTTGATCCAGGAACAACCCACATCAACCGGCTGTCCCAGACGGTCTGATTCCGTGTAGGCCCGTCCCCCCACACGGCCCGAGGATTCCACGATCACGAAGGACACTCCGGCCTCTTGCAACACGCGCCCCGCCGACAGCCCGGCGGAGCCTGCGCCGATGATCACAACATCGGGGTTGGTCGGGGTCGATTCGGCCATGAGAGGGGTTGCTCCTAACGCGGTAAGGCCACCCAAAACGGCGCGGCGTCCTAGTTTTCTAGTCATTTTCGGCCTCATTTCGGCAGACTGGAGAGGCGAGAATTGCTGGGATGGTGCAAGCCCGTTTCCTTGGACCAAGACCATCGCCAGATGTTTGGGCAAGCGGTGGGGCTGGTTGACGTTGCGTGAGTGTGTCGTTCATAAAGCGTTGCCCTTTTTGCTGCATGGTCTAGGGTTTTGCGGTGGGTGCTCAGGTTTTGGGCACCGATCAAATTGTGATCTCGGACGTACGGGTTTAGCTTGACTCGATTCGGGGCCTGCATAAATGATTGAATGATCATTCAATGAGATGTGCGGGAACCAGAAAAGTCAAACGGAGAATTTCGGACAGTCGGGTTTTGCTCGGAAGGGTCACGCAACAAAAAGGTGTTCACGAAAGTAAAGAGCACTGCCAACAATAGGGAGAACCAACCATATGGACGTAGTTGATCAGTTAGGTGCTGTACGCGAAGGGAAGCTGAGCCGCCGCAAATTTACCAAGGGCTTGCTAAGCGCAGGTGTGGCTTTGGCTACTGTTCCTTATGCCCCGCGCAAGGCGATGGCCGCAGGTGAACAGGCCACCTATTTCACATGGGGTGGCTATGACGTTCCCGAGCTGTTCCAGCCGTATCAGGCCAAGAACGGTGCGCTGCCGGACTTTGCGACATTTGGTGGGTCCGAAGAGGCTCTGACCAAGATGCGCGGCGGCTTCGTGGTCGACGTTTCGCATCCGTGCAACCAGGCCATGCCGCGCTGGGTGGCGACGGATCTGTTCCAGCCGATCGACACGTCTCGTCTGGAAAACTGGCCTGACGTGATCCCGAGCCTTGTTGCTCTCGAAGGCAATGAGGCGCCTGACGGCAAAGTCTGGATGTCGCCCTTTGACTGGGGTCAGACCTCTGTCACCTACCGCACGGACCTCTTCGAACTCGAAGGCGAAGAGAGCTGGGATATGCTCTGGGATCCCCGGTATGCTAACCAGCTGGGTTCGCTTGCGTCCGGCGGTGATGCCTGGTGGGTTGGCGCGATCAAGGCGGGTGTGGATTTCGCAGATATCGCGACCGACGAAGCGTTCGAAAAGATCGCAGCTGTCATGCGCGAACAGCGTCCGTTGATCCGGACCTACACTGACGACACGACCAATCTGCAACAGGCTCTGGCCTCTGGTGAAATGGTCGCGGCCATGACCTGGAACGACAGCGCCACGACGCTCAAGGCCGAAGGTGTGCCCGTTGAGTTCGCGAGCCCGAAAGAAGGCGCGCTGACATGGGTTTGCGGTGTGATGATCCACAAGGAAGCGCCGAACCTGGATCGCGCCTATGACGTGATCGACAGCCTGCTGAGCACGGAATCCGGACAGTTCCTGATCGACGATTACGGCTACGGCCATTCGAACATCAAGTCGTTCGACACCGTCAGCCCCGAGCGTCTGACCGAGCTTGGCCTGTCCAAGAACCCCGACGACGTTCTGAGCGCGGGCCACTTCCAGGTGCCGCAGACCCAGGAATGGGAAACCAAGATGAACAGCATGTTCGAAGAGATCAAGGCAGGCTTCTAAACCCGCTTGATACCAAGGCCCGCGAAACCCTCGCGGGCCTTTTTTCCGCACCTTTCCGTCGAGGTTCGAATGGCAGATACGTCCATTTCGCAAGAGCAGTCGCAGACACGATCAGCGCGCCCAAAAACGGTGCGTGATCGCATCGCCAGCAAGCTCTACAAAAGTGAGTCCTTGCGCGGCTACCTATTGATGTCGCCGACGTTGTTGATCCTGACAATCGGGATCATCATTCCGTTCTTCATTCTGGTAATGATCAGCCTTTGGACGCGAGACGGATTCGCGTTCGACACCACGCTGACCCTAGCGAACTATTTTGAGGCCGCTGAGCGGCCGATATACGGCGCGCTGATGCAACGATCTTTCTGGATATCCGGGCTTGCGACCTTCTTCACGGTGCTGCTCTGCTATCCGATGGCATATTACGTCGCCTTCCACGTCCACAGAAACAAGATGATGTGGATCATCCTCATGACGTTGCCTTTCTGGACAAGCTATCTGCTGCGCGTTTTCGCATGGAAGGTGATCCTGGGCTATGAGGGCGTGATCAATTCCGGTTTCATGAGCTTGGGCTGGATCGAAGCCCCGATGGAGTTTTTGCTCTACAGTCAAACCGCGGTGGTGATAACACTGGCGCATGCCTGGGCGGCGTTCGCCATCCTTCCGCTCTACGTGTCACTTGAGAAAATCGACAAGTCCCTGCTTGAGGCCGCGACAGATTTGGGTGACGGGCCGGTCGCACGGTTCTTCCGCATCACCCTGCCGCTGTCGATGCCCGGCGTGATCGCAGCCAGCTTCCTGATCTTCATCCCCACCACAGGTGATTACATTACGCCCGCTTTGGTGGGAGGACCTGACGCGATGATGATCGGTAACCTTGTGCAGAAACAGTTTGGCCCCATCAACAACTGGCCCATGGGTGCCACGCTTTCCATCGCATTGGTGGCGTGGATTTCTGCCATCGGCCTTGTCTTCCTGTGGCTGACCCGAAAGGCGCAGGAGAAACTGACATGAGCGATCGGGGAACCTATATCAAGCGCCCGAACCGGCCGCTTCAGTTCTACGCGATCCTGTTCTTGATCGTGCTCTACGTGCCGGTCCTGTTCATCCCGCTTTTCAGCTTCAATTCGTCCATCTATGTGCGCTTCCCGCTCGAGGGGATGACCCTGCAATGGTATCAGGAGCTTTGGGAAAGGGACTCGATGTGGGCCGCACTTTACAACAGCATCAAGGTCGGGATCGTTGTGGCCATCATTTCCACCATCTTGGGTGTCGTTGCGGCCCGTGCGATCACGCGCTACCGCCTTCCCGGAAGGTCCGCGCTTGTGACGTTCATCATGATGCCGCTTGTTATTCCGGGGATCATCTTTGGCGTCGCGCTGCTTGTTTTGATGAGCCAATTGGGCGTGCCGCTTTCGCTTTACACCGTGGGGCTTGGCCATCTGATCGTCTGTATGCCCTTTGCGGTGGCCACGCTCTTGCCACGCTTTGAAGGGTTCGATCCCTCGATGGAGGAAGCAAGCGCCGATCTGGGTGAAAACGGCTGGTGGACATTCTGGCGCGTTACTTTCCCGATCGTCTTCCCGGGTGTGGTGGCGAGCCTTCTGCTGACCTTCACGATCTCGTTTGACGAGTTCATCATGGCCTTTTTCCTGACCGGCACGGACCCGACACTGCCGATTTACATCTGGGGCCAGCTGCGCTTCCCGCGGGAATTCCCGGCGGTGCTCGCGCTCTCGTCGCTGATCCTTTTCGTTTCCTTCATCCTCGTGTTCGTCGCCCAGCGGATTGGGCGGATGGGTCTCGAGGATTAATCCAAAGGTGCCACAATGACCAACGACGCCTTCATTTCCATCCGGAATGTGAACAAGTATTTCGGCAGCTTTCAGGCCATCGACAACGTGTCCATGAATATCGGGCAGGGGGAGTTCTTTTCCCTGTTGGGCGCTTCGGGCTGTGGCAAGACCACACTTTTGCGGATGCTCGCCGGCTTCGAAAGCACCTCGGACGGGGAAATCCTGATCGACGGGCAACCCTCTGCCGATGTGCCGCCGCATCATCGTCCGGTGAACATGGTGTTCCAGAGCTATGCGATTTTCCCGCATCTCAACGTCGCCGACAACATCGCCTATGGCCTGCGCAAACAGCGTCTTTCGAAAGAGAAGAAGAAAGAGATGGTCGACGAGATGCTCGACCTGATCAAGCTGCCGGGCTACGGCCAGCGGAAAGCCAATGAGCTTTCGGGTGGTCAGCGGCAGCGCATCGCGCTGGCGCGCGCTTTGATCCTGCGGCCCAAGGTGCTTTTGCTGGATGAACCGCTTGGCGCGTTGGACAAGCAGTTGCGCGAACAGATGCAGTTGGAACTGCGCGCGTTGCAGCGGCAGGTGGGAATCACGTTTGTTTTCGTGACCCATGATCAGGAAGAGGCGTTGACCCTGTCGGACCGGATCGCCGTGATGTCGGGTGGCAAGGTGCTTCAGGTGGATACGCCGGAGGGCCTTTATGAAGCGCCCAAGACCCGCGAAGTGGCCAGTTTCATTGGCAACATGAATTTCTTCGAAGGCACGGTGCGCCGGAACGGATCGAACGAAGCCGCGATTGAGACGCAAGGTCTGGGCAATATTCCGATTGATCTGGAAAAGGTGACCAAACCCGATGGCGCGCCGGTGCAGGTGGCGCTGCGGCCGGAGAAATTTGAACTGCTGGAAGAAGAACCGAAAGACGGGCATTTCGTTACCGCCAAGATGGACAAGACGGCCTATATGGGCGACCGCAGCCATTACTACGTGACGCTGGATGGCAAACCGGAACCTGTGGCCGTGTCTTCCACCAACCTGTTTGTGGCTCGCGATGATGACCGTTGGGCGAAGGGGGATGAAGTCTGGCTGCGCTGGTTGCCCGAGGCGGTCGTGGTCCTTGATTCAGACTGATCCAGGGCTTGAGGCACGGATTGATGAACGAGATCAGCAAGCTGAAGGAAAAACCGACACGGCGCACCGAATCCAAGGAGGTGCGGCGCCAGCAGTTGATTGACGCCACGATTGCGTCCATCGCGCAGAATGGCATCGCGGGCACGACCATGTCGACGGTGACGGAAACCGCTGGCCTGTCATTGGGGATCGTGAACTTCCACTTTGAGAGCAAACAGAATCTCTTTGAAGAGACGCTGGTCTATCTGGCGCGGGAATATCATGACCACTGTAAAAAGGCCCACGATGAGGTGGGGCCCTTTGCGCGCGAACGCCTTGAGGCGCTGGTGAACGCGCATTTCCAACCCGGCATCTGCAATCACGAGAAACTGGCCGTGTGGTATGCGTTTTTCGGGGAAGGCAAGCGCCGCGCGATTTATCGTGATCTGATTGACGATCTGGATGATGAACGCTGGGCGATGACGTCGAAGCTGTTTCAGGAGATCATTGACCACGGTGATTATACCTGCCCGCCAGCCGATCAGGTTGCTCGCACCCTTGAGGCGCTGCTGGATGGGATCTCGCTCAATATTCTGATGTATCCCGAAAGCTATACCGCTTCAGACGGGCGCAAGCAGGTCTATACCTACCTTGCCGCGCTCTTTCCCAATCACTTCGACATGCCGTCTTTCTAAGCGGTTAAATCCATGGCCAGAGATCCCCGTTACGACATCCTGTTTGAACCGGTCAAAATCGGGCCGGTGACGGCGCGCAACCGGTTCTATCAGGTGCCCCATTGCACCGGCATGGGCTATGTGCGCCCGCGCACCCTGGCCGCGATGCGAGGGGTGAAGGCCGAAGGGGGGTGGGCGGTGGTGAACACCGAGTACAATTCCATCCATCCCACATCTGATGACCTGCCGCACCCGTCGGCGTCGCTTTGGGATGATAGTGACGTGCGCGCGCACACGTTGATGACGGATGCAGTGCATGAATATGGATCGCTCGCGGGGGCAGAGCTTTGGTATGGCGGCGGGCGGTCGGCCAATATGATGACGCGGCTGGTATCCATGGATGTCAAAGCGATGCCAAATCTGGCAGGTCAGCCCTATTCGACGCGCGCAATGGACAAGGCGGATATCAAGACCTTCCGTCGCTGGCACCACCGCGCCGCGTTGCGCGCGAAAGAGGCGGGGTTTGACGTGGTCTATGTTTACGCCACTCATGGCTACCTTCTGTCGAACTTCCTGAACCCGAGGGTCAATGACCGCAACGATGAATATGGCGGGTCCTTGGAAAACCGCGTGCGGCTGGTGCGGGAGTTGATCGAGGAAACCAAGGACGCTGTGGGCGATCGGTGCGCTGTTGCGGTGCGGTTTTCGGCCGATGAAGAGGCGGGCAAGGATGGTGAGCCGATCTTTGGCGAACGCCGCGATATGTTTGAGATGCTCGCCGAACTGCCTGATCTTTGGGACATCAATATCGCCAATTATTCCGTTGAAATGGGCGCGTCGCGCTTCACCAAAGAGGCGACGCTTGAGCCCTATATGGAATGGGTCAAGTCGGTGACGTCGAAGCCGGTCGTGACGGTGGGTCGATTCACCTCGCCGGACACGATGGTGTCTCAGGTCAAACGCGGCATCACGGATTTCATCGG
>CAYMEC010000004.1:0-53817 GCA_964389425.1 uncultured Roseovarius sp. | reverse complement strand
TGCCGGGGATGAGCGAATACATCCGCGTGCGCGATTACCGGGAGCAGGCGTTGATGAACATGCTCAACGTGGACATCTTCCGCGAAAGCAAAATGACGCCAGAGGATGTTTTTGCCACCGAGCCTGATCACGTTGCCATCGCCACGGGCTCTACGTGGAGGCGGCAGTGTTTTGATGGGGAGACTTTCTACGAAATTGCGAAGGGGGATGCCGCGCTGCGCGTCTTCACCCCGGATGACATCATGGACGGCAAGCTGCCGGATGGCCCGACGCTCGTTTTCGATCAGGACAACTACTACATGGGCGGCGTCATCGCCGAGCGGGTCCGGCAGGAGGGGCATACGGTCACTTATGTGACCGAGGATGACAGCGTGTCTAGCTGGGCGGGCAAAACATCTGAACGGTGGCGCGTGCGGCGGCATATGACGAAGCTGGGGATCGGGATTGAGACCGCCCATTCCCTGACGGGCTTCGATGGGACATGTGCCACGATTGACTGCGGCTATGGCGGCGGGTCGCGTCAGGTGCCGGTGACGAATATCGTGCTCGTGACCTCGCGCGCGCCCAGTGATCAGCTGTATCACGATATCCTTGCCCATGCAGGTGACGACCCGCTGCCCTTCACGCTGACCCGGATTGGCGATGCCGAGGCACCCGCGATCATCGCGGCGGCGGTCTATGCCGGGCATCGCTACGCGCGCGAATTGGACACGGATGTGGATGTCGATGTGCCCTTGATGCATGATCGTTTGGATGTCGGTGCGCAACCCGCGCCTCAACAGTGGAAGTAGGAGGTGACGATGCCGTCGCAGGAATACCTCGATACGCTCAAACAGTATTACGAAGAGGAAGTAGAGGGAGAGGCCTATTTCGCCGAGGCAGCTTTGGCCTATAAGGACCCGCTGGTGCGCGAAAAGCTGGAGTTGCTGGCGGAATGTGAACGCCATGCGGCGGAGGCAGTGGAACCATTGGTCGTCAAATACGGGCTGACGCCGAAACCGGCTGCGGAGTTGCAGGCAAGTGGCCGCAAGGATGCCCAAACCACCGAGGTGGACTGGACCAAGATGGTGGCAGGGATGAATGAAACCTATCCCGGATATGTAGATGATTTCAAAGGGTTGGAGGCGCTGGGGCCAGCGGAGGATCAGCAGCGGCTGAATTTCCTGACCGAACATGAGATCGCCGCGATAGAGTTTCTGCGGCTTGAGGCGATTGATCCTGAGGCCAGCATGGGGCCGTTGAAGACGTATCTGGCCACCGACCCCACAGACTGGGTGATCGCGGCGGAGTGATGATGGTGCGGCTTACTTTCATATTTTGCCTGATGGGCGGGATTGCCATGGCGGAGACCGAGGCCACCACGACGCCTGAACAGGACGCAGTGGCCCCGACCTGCGACTCCTGTGCGGCTCGTAAGAATGCCAAGCGGGTCTTGCGCGAATACATGGCCGCAAAACGGGCGGAGGAAGAGGCTGAAGCTCAGGTGGAGGCCGAGGACAAGGCGGATGACTGACACGCCCAAATCCGCCGGGTACACCATGCCCGCCGAATGGGAGGAACACGCGCGCACATGGATGATGTGGCCCTGCCGCGATGTGGTCTGGCCGGATATGGACGCCACGCGCCGCAACTACCGTGATGTGGCCCACGCGATCCGCGATTTTGAACCGCTCACCATGGTGGTTCGGCCAGAGGATGCAGAGGGCGCGCGCAATCTGCTTGGGTCGGATGTGGAGTTGATCGATCACCCGATCGACGACAGCTGGGCGCGCGATGCGGGCCCGAATTTCGTCCGGAACGCGGCCGGCGAAGTGGCCGGATCCTGTTTTGAGTTCAACGCATGGGGCGGCAAGTATGCGCCCTTCGATGGCGACAATGCCGTGGCCGAAGTGATCTGTGAGGTCGCTGGAGTACCGGCCTTCACATCGCGTCTGATCGCCGAAGGGGGCGGGATTTCAGTGGATGGAGAAGGCACGGTGCTGACGACGCAAAGCTGCTTTCCCAATGCCAATCGCAACCCGGATTGGTCACGCGATCAGATCGAGGAAGAATTGATGGAGGCGTTGGGCGCCGATAAAGTCATCTGGCTGCCCGGCAACGTGGAAGAGACGGAAACCGACGGTCATGTGGACGGTGTCGCGGTGTTTGCCGCGCCCGGAGTGGTGATCATTCAAAGCGACGAGGACCCGGAGCATTACTGGCGGCACATCCATGAGGCCAACGTGGCCGCACTGGACGGGCAGACGGATGCGAAGGGGCGGGAGATTACCCTGATCAAGATGCCGGATGCGTGGAAGCTGCAAACCGGTGTCGCGGGCGAAGAATTCTGCGACAGCTACGTTAATTTCTACATCTGCAATGGCGGTGTGATCATGCCGCATTACGGCATCCGCGAGGACGGTCTGGTCGCCGAACTGTTGCAAGAGGCGTTCCCGGGACGGCGCGTGTCACAGGTTCCGATCCCCGCGATCATGGGCGGCGGCGGTGGCATCCACTGTATCACCCAGCAGGAACCGAAACCAGGCTGATGCACGGCGCGCCCGGACGCTGCCAACACGCCGCCAACACGCCGCCAACACGTGGGCGCGGCGAGGTCGCGCAATTTCACCTCAGAACTGCATCCACGTTTCGGGGTGCGCTTCAAAGGCTGCAAAACGCGGCATCCAGCCCTTCGGCCACCTGATCCACGTCTTCCATGGACAGGCAAAGCGGCGGCACCATGCGCAATGTGGATTGGAAAGGACCGGATTTCGACAGGATAAGCCCGGCGTCGCGGCAGGCCTCAAAGACCGCGGCCGTGGTGTCTCGGTCAGGCGTTTTCGCGTCGCGGTCGCTTACCATTTCAATGGCCAGCATCAGGCCTTTGCCGCGCACGTCACCAATGGCCTTGTGGCGCGATTTCAGGTCCTCGAGGCGTTCCAGAAGCGCCGCCCCGACAGTGCGGGCGTTTTCCTGTAAGCCTTCATCGCGCATCACGGCCAAGACGGCCCGCGCTGCCGCGCAGGAGGTGGGGTTCGCGCCGTATGTGTGGAACATGAAACGCTCGGCCATGGGTTCTGCAATCGCCTTGCGCGCCACCACGGCCCCGATGGGGAACCCGTTGCCCAGACCCTTGGCCATCACGACGATATCGGGGACGACGCCGTCCGCTTCAAAGCCCCAGTAGTGCGCGCCGGTGCGGCCAAAGCCCGATTGCACCTCGTCGGCGATATAGAGCCCGCCTGCCGCGCGGACGCGTTCGGCAGCACCCGACATGTAGCCCGGCGGCATCTCGATGATCCCGCCATAACCCTGTACGCTTTCGACAAACATCCCCGCAACCTGTCCGGATGTGGCCGAAGCGATCACCCGGTCAATCTCATCCAGATAGGGTTGTGTGCCCGGCCCGAAGACGCCGCGATACTGGTTGGGTTCGGCCACGAAGGCCACGTTGCCGGGCATGCCGGGGTGCCGCCAGCCGGAAATGCCTGTGATCGATTGCGCCGCCGCCGTGGGCCCGTGATAGGCCGTGCGCAGCGCCAGCAAATCAAGATTGCCCGTATAGGTGCGGGCCATGGTCATCGCCAGATCGATGGCCTCGGATCCCGAATTGGTCAGATGCACCACCCAGTCTTCGCCCGCAGGCATGGTCGCTGCCAGCTCTTCGGCCAGATGGGCGGGCGTGGGGTGGTAGAACATGGTGGTGCAATGGGTCAGCTCCCGTGCCTGATCCATCGCGGCCGCCACGACGCGGGGGTGGGAATGGCCCACGGAAATGCAGACATTCATGCCCAGAAGATCGATGTACCGACGATCACCCACGTCCCACAGGTACTGTCCCCGCCCGCGCTTGAATACGATGGGTTCCCGGAAGGGAATGAACCTTTTCAGCGACGCGGCATAGTACCGATCCCGCCGCGCGGCGGTGCCGTCGAACGTCCAATCCGTGTGCAAGGGATGCTCATTCATGTCCTGATCTCCTGTTCCTTGAGACGGAGGTTGCCGGGGTCGTAAGGCACCTCTTCCAAAATCACGGCTGCGCGTTTGTCGCCTATCAAAGAGACGGTCAGCCCGTCTTTGGCCCCCGGATCGCGCAGATAGGCCATGGCCAGCGTCTTGCCCGTGCGATGGCCATGGGCCCCGGAGGTCACGATCCCCACGGGGCGGTCGCCCTGCCAGACGGTGTGGGCGTAAAAGGGATCAACGTCGCCCGGAACAATTTCCAGCAGCACGAGCCGCCACGGGTCTTGACGCATCAGTCCGACACTTTCGCGCGCAAAGGCCCCGAGGCCAGCCTCAAGCGGGCTGCGCTCCGTCGTCAGGTCCGCACCCCACGCAGGGTAGCCTTTTTCCAGCCGCATGGCATTGGCGGCAAACGCACCATAGTAGCCGATGTGATGCATGGTGCCTGCGGTTTCCAGCGTCAGGAAGACGCGCGCGGTGTCCTCGGCGGCGACATGCAGTTCCCAGCCGAATTCGCCGATATAGGACATGCGCAGGGCGAGGCAGCGTTTTCCTGCGATCGTGATTTCGCAGTGGGTCAACCAGGGGAAATCAATGTGATCTTCGCAGACATGGGCCAGCACCTTGCCAGCGCGCGGGCCCATGAGGCCGATGACACCGATGTCTTCGGTGACATTGGTGACGGTCACGTCGTGGTCCCGCGCCACGTCGGTCAGAAGATCGAAATCAATCTCTTCGGCGGCGGCGGCAGAGGTCAGGTAGGCACCGTCCTCGCCCAACCGCACGACGGTGAATTCCGACAGCACCCCGCCTGCGGGCGTCAGGGCATGGGTCAACCCGATGCGCCCGGGTTTCGGGGCGCGGTTGGCGCCCAAGGCTTCGAGGAAGGCTGCGGTGTCCGGCCCGATCACGCGGAACTTCGAAAAGACCGAAAGATCGGCCATCGCCACCGCTTCGGACACGGTGCGGCATTCGCGGCGAACATGAGTGAACCAGTTGGGGCGGGTGAAACTGAGTTCGCCCTTGTCGCCCTGACGATCCGAGAACCAGTTGGGCCGTTCCCAGCCATGCGCAACGCCCATCACTGCGCCGCGTTCCAGCATCAGGTGGTGGATAGGGGAGTGGCGGATGTCGCGTGCGGCAGGGCGTTCCTCGTGCGGATAATGCACACCGAATTGGAGCCCGAAACATTCCACCGCCTTGGCCACGCGGTAGTCGCGGTCGGCCCACGCACCAAAGCGGCGGCTGTCGACGGCCATCGCATCCATCGGCGGCGCACCATGGGTCATCCAATGGGCCAGGAACCACCCCGCGCCGCCGCCTTCCATGACCCCCATGGACGAACCCGTCAGGAGCCACACGTTTTGCAACCCGTGGGCCGGGCCAATCAGTGGATTGGCATCGGGTGTGAAGGTGATTGGCCCGTTGATGACGGACTTCACCCCACCTGTGGCGAGCGCGGGGATGCGGGCCATGGCGGCCTCTATGATATGCTCCACACGGTCGAGATCGGGGGCCATCAGATCAGCGCCGAATTCTGGTGGGACGCCATCGACCGACCAGACCTGCGCGTCTTTTTCATAAGGGCCCAATATCAGCCCATCGCGTTCCTGGCGGACATACCAGCTTTCTTCCGGGTCACGGATGATGGGCAGTTCGGGTTCGCCTTCGGCGACGCGGGCGACCACATCTTCGACGCTGTCGGTTACGAGGTATTGGTGCAGCACCGGCACCGAGGGAATGTTGAGCCCTATCATCGCGCCGATTTCCCAGCCCCATGTTCCGGCAGCGTTGACCACGTGTTGCGTGCGGATGGAGCCATCGTCCAGATGCACGCGCCAGGCATCTCCATCGCGTGCGATGGCTTTGACAGGGCAGAAGCGTTTGATGGTGGCACCGGCCCTTTGGGCCACTTGCGCCATCGCGTTGGTGGCGAGCGTGGGGTCCACGTGCCCGTCATCAGGCTCATAGATGCCGCCCAGCAGGCCATCCAATTCCGCCAGGGGATGCAACTCGGCAATACGCTCTGGCGTGAGGATTTCAAGCGGATAGCCGGTGAAATCCGACAGGCCCGCGACATGACGAAATTCGTCCATCCGGTCGGGATTGCGGGTGATGCGCATAGCACCGGACGGGTGAAAGCCGCAGCTTTGGCCGGTCTCTTTCGGCAGGATATCGCGGTAGAGCCGGACAGAAGTGGCGCGCAGTTCCTGAATGGTGGGGTTGTGGGCGAAATGGGTGCAAAGACCGGCGGCATGCCAGGTGGAGCCGTGGGTGAGGTCATTTTTTTCAACAAGAACCACATCCGACCAGCCCAGCTTGGTCAGGTGATAGAGAAGCGACACGCCCATCGCGCCGCCACCAATGATGACCACTTGCGCGTCTGTCATGGGCGCATCCTTTCACCACCCGGATCAAACGGCGCGCGCCGAAGCGGGGCCGCAGCGTAATGGTGCCCCGCCACGCGCAGGGTGAAGCGCCGCGTGCAGGTCTGATCCAGCGTCTCACCGGGTGGCGTCTTCACCAACCCGAAGGCCAGATTGAGGCCGGTCCGCGGCCCACGGGCGCCAGAGGTCGTGAACCCCACATGGGCGCTGCCTTCATAAATCGGTTCATCATGCAGCATCAGGGCTGCCCCTTCCACGTGCAACAGGACAAGCCGCTGCGTGATGCCAGTGTCGCGTTGCGCAAGAAGCGCCTCTTTCCCGATGAAATCCTTGTCCCAATCAATGGTAAAGCCAAGCCCTGCCTCCAGCGGGGTGATCTCAGGGCCGATGTCATGGCCCCAGTGTTTGAAGCCTTTTTCGATCCGGCAACCATCTAGCGCGTGATGCCCCATGGGCGTCGCGCCGGTGCCGATCAGAGCCTCAAACACCGCCGCCGCCCCGTCTGTGACCACGGTCAATTCATAGCCGAACTCGCCCACGAAACTGACGCGCGTCGCGCGAACGGACTGGCCCGCAACGTCAATGTCTGTGCTGTGACCAAAAGCGAGGTCAGGCAAGGCCGGGACGAGCGCCCCCAGCTTGTCGCGGCTTGCGGCCCCCATGAGGCCGAGAGTACAGTGGTCTTCCGTCACATCCTTAACCGTCCCCAGATGCCGTTGCAGATGGCCCAAATCCCGCGCGCGGGTCGCGGCACCCGAGGTAACTTCGAACAGGTCTTCACCCAGCCGCGTCACGGTCACGTCCATCTCAATGCCGCCGCGCGGGTTCAGCATCTGGCAATAGGTCGCCCGGCCGATGGGTTGGTCCATCTGCGCGGTGGTCAGGTTGTTGAGCGTCTCAACCCCTTGCACGCGGAATTTCGAAAACGGGCTGAGATCCAGAAGCACAGCGCCGCGCGCCATTTCGGCTGCCTCGCGCTGGGCGATGGGCCACCACGGCTGTGCGCCCACGGAGTAGGGCAGGTCGCGCTCGGAAGGGTTTTGCGCATACCACACCCCGCGTTCCCACCCGGCGGTCAGGCCGAAGACGGCGCCATGCTCTGCCCATTTGTCATGCAAGGCAGACGGGCGTAAACCGCGCCCCGCTTTGGGCTGTTTGTAGGGCCAATGCATCGCGAAAAGATCGGCCACGGCCTCCTCCATCCGGGCTTCCATATGCGCAGGCCGGGCGGTGAGGGGATCGACGCGGGCCACATCCACTTCCCACATGTCCATGGGCGGATGACCGTCCACGACCCAATCCGCAAGCGCCCGCCCGATCCCGGCAGAGGACATGATGCCCACGGAATTCATGCCCGCCGCGACGAACAGCCCCGCCACTTGCGGTGTCTCGCCCACCAAGGGTCGCGTGTCAGTGGTGAAACTTTCGGGGCCGTTCATGAAATGCTGGATACCGACATCCGCAAGCCCTGGCATCAGATCGAGCGCGGCCTCCATGAATGGTGTGAATTGGTCCCAGTCTTCAGGCAGTTCCAGAAAGGGGCGTGACCCTTCGGGTCCAAATGGATCCCAGCATTTGGCGCAAGGTTCAAACCCGCCGATGACCAGCTTGCCCGCATCGCCCTTGATGTAAATGCCCCGGTCCAGATCCCGCAACACAGGCACCGGGTCGGGCAGGCCGGGAATGGGTTCTGTGACGACATACATGTGCTCGACCGCCTGCAAGGGCAGCGGGACATGTGCGGTGGCGGCCAGATCCCGGCTCCATGCGCCGGTGGCGAGGATAACGGTACCGGCTTCGAGTTCGGTGCCGTCGCGCAGGGCGACCCCGGTGGCGCGACCCCCTTTCGTCAAAAGGCGCGCCACCTCGACGCCTTCGCGGATGTCCACACCGCCGTTCTTGGCCCCGCGCGCATAGGCCATACAGAGATCCACGGGGTTCACATTGCCGTCCTCAGGCACATGCAAAGCGCCCACATGACCGGCCAAGTCGAGCCCCGGCATGGCCACATCTTCCGTGCGGATCATGCGGGGGGTCAGACCTTGGGTCACGCCCAGATCGGCGATGCGGTGCAACTCATCAAGTCTTTCCGCCCGCCGCGCCAGCCAGTAACCCCCGGTGCGCTTGTAGCCTGTGGTAAGGCCCGTCGCTGTCTCAAGCCGGGGGAAGAGATCCAGCGCGTAGCTGGCCAATCGGGTCATGTTGGGTGTGGCGCGCAAAGGGCCGACGATCCCGGCGGCGTGCCAAGACGTGCCGGAAGTGAGCTGGTTGCGTTCCAGCAGTATGACATCATCCGCGCCGCGCTCTGCCAGATGGTAAGCGATGGAGAGTCCGATGGCCCCGCCGCCGATGATCAGGGTGCGGGACATCAGAAGTAATCCCTGTCGGGTTGTTCGGCCTTGCGGCGGGCGATGTAGTCTTGCAGTTCCGCGTCGATATCCGGGTCGAGGCCGGGATCTTCATAGTTTGCCAGTTGTTCCTTCCAGCGGGCATTTGCACGGGTTGCGGCGTCCAGACTGCCCTCGGCTTGCCATTGCTCGAATGAGGCGTCATCGGCCATCCACGGGCGGAAGAGGGCGGACATGAAATTGGCCTGCGTGTGTTCCGAGCCGAGGAAGTGACTGCCGGGGCCGGTGCTGGCGATGGCCTCCATGGCCTGGGCGTTTTCGCTGAGGTCGATGCCCGCGAAAAACCGGGCGAGCTTGCCGCAAAGATCATGGTCCAGCATGGTCTTTTCGAAAGACGTGACCAAGCCGCCCTCTAACCACCCGGTCGCGTGGTTGACCAGATTGGCCCCGGCAAAGAGTGACATCATGAGGCCCCAGGCGGCCTCTTGCTGGCTTTGACCGTCAGGCAGCTTGGAGGATGAGAGCGTGCCCACCGTATGGAGCGGCACGCCCAGCCGCCGCGCCAACTGGCCCGCGCCCAGCACCATCAGCCCGGCCTCTGGCGTGCCAAAGGTGGGCGCGCCGGTTTGCATCGACATGGTCGAGGCAAAAGACCCCATCAGGCAGGGCGCGCCGGGGTTGATGAGTTGCACAAGCGAGAGCGTGGCCAGTGCCTCGGCCAACACCTGCGCCAGCGTGCCCGCGACCGTGGTGGGCGACATTGCGCCTGTCAGGACCCAGGGAGTGCAGGCCACCGGTTGTCCCGCGCGGGCATAGACCTTGAGCGAGCCGGACATATTGGCATCCATCACCAGCGGTGCGTTGGTGTTACAGACGGCATAGAGCGTGGGAATGTCGGTGTTTCCGAACAGGATGCGCGCCATGTCCACCGCGTGGCCTGCGCGTTCTTCCCCGATGAAAGCGCCCATGAAACAGCGGTCTGACCAACGGATATGGGCATAGAGCATATCCAGATGGCGCTTGTTGGCGGGCAGGTCGACGGGTTCGCACACGACACCGCCCGAATGGTGCAGCCATGGCAGCGTCTGGTGCAGCTGAACCAAGCGGATGAAATCATCATGGGTGGCGTATCGGCGGCCTGCATCCAGATCATGTACGAAGGGTGGGCCCCAGGACGGGCAAAGTACCGACGCATCCCCGCCGATCTGCACGGAATTCGCGGGGTTGCGGGCCCGTTGGTCAAACCGGTCCGGCGCGGTGGCCTGGATGGTCCGGCGGCAAAACCCGGGGTCAAAGCGCACGCGCGTGCCGTCCACGTCGCATCCGGCGCGGGCGAAAATGTCGAGGATTTCGGGATCGTCGTGGAATTCCATTCCCGTCTCGGCAAGGATACGATCCGCATTGGCTTCGATCTGTTCCAGCCCGTCTTCGCTGAGCACTGGCATCGGGGCCAGCGCACGGCGCAGAAAGGGCGCGCGCGGGGCTGCATCGGGCGTTTTGCGCGGTCGTCTGCGGGAAGAGCGTTGGGTGTTCATGGTGTCAGGCTATGCCCATGGATTGACAGACGTCCACGAAAAGCCGCTAGTATGAACAAAACTAATACTAAGGTTTTCGCCATGACCTATCCACGCCAGTTCAGCCCCGGCATGATCCGCTCCCTGGAGGTGCTTGTGGCTGTAGCCGAAACCGGACAGATGCGATCGGGGGCCAAGCTCCTCGGCCTGAGTCAGCCTGCTGCGTCCCATCACATCGCGGCGTTGGAACGTGAATTTGGTGTGACGCTGCTGGATCGGTCGACGCGACCTGCACGGCTGACTCTGGCAGGCACACGGTTGCATGCCCAGGCAGTGCGCATCCTCAACGCCATGGTCGATATGGAAACCGAGATGCGCCGCACCGGGCGGCCTTCCATTTCCATGCTGCGGGTCGGGGTGCAGGCCTCTGTCGCGACCACGTTAACTGCGCCGCTGATCACGCTGGTCAAGGACCGCTACGGCGTGGAGGACATGACGCTGCATGCCGGGCAAAGCGGCGATCACGAACGGCTTTTGCGCACCAAACAGGCCGATCTGGCCATCACCTCGGACCCGTTTCTGGACCTGGACGGGTTGGAACGGCATGCCGTGCTGCGGGAAAGTTTTCTTCTGGTACTACCTGCCAGCGATACCGGCCCGGTCGACAGTCTGGAGGCCGTACAGGCGCGCCTGCCGCTGGTGCGCTTTGCCGATACGACCTATGCCGGACGGCTGATCATGCAGCATTTGCGCCGTTTGCGGTTTGAGCCGGGGCGCGTGATACAGGCGGACCGGTCCTCGATGATCACATCCTGCGTGGCGCAGGGCATGGGGTTCAGCCTGCTGACGCCCACGCTGCTCATTGACGGGATGGTGGAGAACATGGCGCTGCGCATTTGTCCTCTGCCGGTGGCGGGGCTGTCGCGGGCGCTGACGGTCGTGGCGCGAAAAGGGGAGCTTTTGGATTTGCCGGCCGCCGTGGCGGTCGAGGCGCAGGCGGTCCTTGGGCGTCAAGTGGCCGCTTTTGTGGGAGAGATCGGGACGCAAGCCTTGAAGGTCGATCCGTCGTAAGGACGAATGGATTGAACTTTTGCGTCAGGAGTGAAAGATTTCATGCCCCCGGTGGGGATACTTGATGCAAGTCGAAAGGCCGTGGCAGGACTGGCTTGCCGCAAGGCGGAATGTTGAGCTTTAGCGCCCTTTCCAAACAGGATCTCGCTTTTCCGCAAAGGCCTTTGCGCCCTCCAGCTGATCTTCCGACGCATAGAGCGTATCCACGGTGCCGAATTGCCGTTTGGTGATGCGGTTCATGGCGTCCTGGAAGGTCATCGCCTCCGCCTCGCGCACAATCTCCTTGATGGCGGCGTAGACCAGCGGCGGGCCGGAGGCGAGGTGATCGGCCAGCGCGCGCGCCTCCGTCATCAGATCGGCCCCCGGAATGACACGATTGACGAAGCCCCAGCGCGCGGCCTCTTCGGCATCGAGCCACCGTCCCGTCAGCAGCATCTCCATCGCGATGTGATAAGGGATGCGTTTGGGCATCTTGACGGAGGCGGCATCAGCCACGGTGCCGGATCGGATCTCCGGCAAGGCAAATTGCGCGTGATCGGCGGCCAGGATGATATCGGCCGACAGCGCCCATTCGAGCCCGCCGCCACAGCAAATCCCGTTCACCGCGGCCACGACCGGTTTGTTCATCGCGCGCATTTCCTGCAAGCCGCCGAAACCACCCACGCCATAATCGCCATCTACCTCATCACCATCGGCGGCGGCCTTGAGATCCCAGCCGGGGCAGAAAAACTTTTCTCCCGCACCTGTGATCAGCGCCACGCGCAGGTCTGGATCATCGCGGAAGTCTGCGAAGGCCTCCCCCATCACGCGGCTGGTTTGCAAATCAATCGCGTTGGCCTTCGGGCGGTCGAGCGTCAGCTCAAACACGTGGCCGCGGCGCTCCGTACGGATGGGGCTGTCAGTCATCTTGGTCTCCTTCGGGCACTATTCGGATCAGGGCGTCGGCGGCCACGGCGCGGTCCGGGGTGCAGATCAAAGGGTTGATCTCCACCTCCGCAAGGCGGTGAGCGTGGGTCATCACGTAGTCTTGCACGGCCAGCACGGCGTCGACAATCGTGCCGCGGTTTGCGCCTGGCTTGCCGCGATACCCATCAAGGATCGGGGCCATGCGCAGGGTGCCGAGGGCCGCGTCAATCTCAGACGCGGTTGTAGGGATCAGGAGCGTCGCGCTGTCCTGCAAAATCTCCGTCAGCGTGCCCCCGGCGGCGAGGGTCAGCACAAAGCCATGGGCCGGATCGCGCACCACTCCGACAAGCAGTTCCGCCACGGTGCCGCTGATCATCTCTTCGAGGAGGAAGGTGTCGCCTGGCATGGCACGCGCGGCCTCTTCCACCGACGCGGGGCTGTTCAGGCCGAGCGCTACGCCGCCCGCTTCCGTTTTGTGGGCCAAGCCTTCGAGCTTCAGAACAAGCGGAAACCCCGTGCGGGTCGCCGCCTCCACAAGCTCCGTCCGGCGCGCCCGTGCTGCCCCGGGCACCTGCACCCCATGCTGAGACAGCGTGGCCTTGGCATCAGCTTCCGTCAGCGTATGAGCGACGCCCACGTCCCCCGGCAGGGTCAAAGCTGCGGCCTTTTGCGGGGCCCGTCCCAGAAACGCGGCGGCAGAGATCGCCTCGAGCGTGTCGCCAAGCCCGAGCATCGGGATCAAGCCATTGGCGGCGATTTTTGCGGTCACCGTGTCCGAGAAAGTTTCCGGCACTGTGGCCACAAGAGCGAGCGGCTTTCCGGCTTGCTCGACCGCGAGACGTGCGCCCTCGTAGACGCAATCCCATGCGGATTGATCACATGTGTCTTCGCGCGGGAAATCCACGATAAGACAGCCAATGGCCACGTCGCCGCTGAGGGCCGCGGCAAAGGTCTGGCCCATGCGGGGGCCGTCTGTCCAGATAAAGGTGTGGTAATCCAAGGGGTTGGCCAGCGCGACCATGGGGCCGAGCGCGGCTCTTAGTCCGTCATGTTGCACTTGGGTGAGCGCGGGAAATTCGACGTCGTGGTCCAAGGCGGTGTCGGCCATCAGGCTTGCCTCGCCGCCGGAACAGGACATCGAAACAATGCGATTTGACGGCAGTGGTCCTGTGAAATGCAGCAATTTCAGGGTTTCCATGAGGGCGGTCAGGCTGCTCACTTGCGCGATTCCAAGGCGTTTCAACAACGCCCTCGCCCCGGCGTCCGAGCCGGCCAGAGAGGCGGTGTGCGACACTGCCGCCGCCTGCGCCTGGTCGGACCGGCCTGCCTTGAGTGCCACGATGGGTTTGCCCAAGTCGCGGGCTCTGGCGGCCATCGCCTCAAAGGCGCGCAGATCGCCCACGCCTTCGATATGCAGGCCAAGCGCCGTGACACGCGGGTCGTCCAGAAGCGCGTGTCCCAGATCGGACAGGCCAAGTTGTGCCTGATTGCCCGCGGTGCCAAGATAAGCCAGCGGCAGACCGCGCCGCTGCATGGAGATGTTGATCGCCATGTTGGAACTTTGTGTCAGAACGGCTACGCCGTGCTCCACCCGCTTGCCGCCATGCTGATCGGGCCAGAGCAGCGCACCATCCAGATAATTGATGAACCCGTAGCAATTGGGCCCGATGATGGGCATGTCGCCTGCGGCCTCCAGCAGCGCGTCCTGAAGGCTTTGCCCGTCCCCGGTTTCTGCCTGCGCCTCGCGGAAGCCAGAGGCGAAACATACTGCGCCGCCAGCACCCATGGCACGCAAACCGGCGACAGTGTCGATGGTTACATTTCGGTTCACGCCGATGAAACTGGCATCAGGGACGCCGGGCAGGTCATCCAGGCCGGGATAGGCCGCCACGCCCGCGACCTTCGATTTCTTGGGATGCACCGGCCAGACGGGCCCGGCAAACCCCATTTTGAGGCATTGCTCCACCACGGATGTGCACCACGCGCCGCCGCCGATCACGGCGATAGACTTGGGTTGGAGGAGACGTGAGAGATCGGACATAGAGTCTATGCCTCCGGCGGGGATATTTTCAGCCAGAAGATGCAACGGTTTGTTAACCAAGATCTTTCATCGTTCTTTTGCGGTACAGGCGGGGACGCCGATGACCGCGCCAGGAGAAGCAACATGCTTCTTGCGGGGAGGTCAGAGCGCCTCCCCGTGTTTCTTCTGGCTGAAAATATCCCCGCCGGAGGCATGAAATCTCAAGCCCCAAGTGGCCGCAAGAGATCACGGCTGATGATGTGACGCTGGATTTCGGATGTGCCATCCCAGATGCGTTCCACGCGGGCATCGCGCCAGAATCGTTCAATGGGGAAATCATCCATAAGGCCCATTCCGCCGTAAATTTGCAATGTGGCGTCTGTGACGCGCGCGAGCATTTCAGAGGCGTAGAGCTTGGCCGAGGCAATCTCGCGGTTGGCAGGCAGGCCTTGGTCCAGCCGCCACGCGGATGCCAATGTCAGCCAGTCAGCGGCGTCGATTTCGGTGATCATGTCGGCGATTTGAAAGCTGATGCCCTGGAACTTGCCGATTTGCTGGCCGAACTGTTTTCGTTCGGCTGCATAGTTCAGCGCCATGTCAAATACGCGGCGCGCGCGGCCGACGCTCATGGTGGCGACAGTGATGCGGGTGGCGTAAAGCCATTCGTTCATCACTTCGAACCCACCATCGACCTCACCCAGCACCTGTGCATCGGGCAGGCGGCAATCATCGAATTCGAGGATCATGTTCTTGTAGCCGCGGTGGCTGACGGATTTGTAACCGTCCCGGATGGTGAAGCCTGGCGTGCCACGATCGACGAGGAAGGTGGTGATGCGCTTTTTCGGGCCTTTGGGCGTATCATCCTCGCCCGTGGCGATGAAGACGATGATGAAATCGGCATGGTCGGCGCCAGAGATGAAATGCTTTGTGCCGTTCACCACCCAATCGCCGCCCTCGCGCCGGGCCGTGCATTTCATGCCGCGCACGTCCGATCCCGCGTCGGGTTCCGTCATGGCCAGCGCGTCCATCCGTTCACCGCGCACGGCGGGCAGGAGGTAGCGCTCTTTCTGCTCCCCTTCGCAGGCCATCAGAATGTTCTGCGGACGGCCAAAGAAATGCGTGAGTGCCATGGAGCCGCGGCCCAATTCGCGTTCGACCAGCGCGAATTCAAGATGGCTGAGCCCCGCGCCGCCCACTTCTTCGGGGAAGTTGCAGGCGTAGAAGCCCAGATCAATCGTTTTCTGCTTGATTGCTTCGGCCACCTCATGGGGCACCTCGCCCGTGCGCTCCACTTCCGCCTCATGAGGGTATATTTCGTTCTCCACGAAGCTGCGCACGGTGGAGACGATCATCTCCTGTTCTTCAGTCAGTCCGAAATGCATCTTGTTACTCCGACAGGGAAAGCGCGTCCTGCGCTTCGTTCACTAGTGTTTCGATGATCTTTGCAGCAGGTTCTGTCCGTTCAACGAGCCCGACGCTCTGGCCAGCCCAAAGCGGGCCGGCTTCGATTTCTCCGGTCAAGCCCGCGTGCATGGTTTGCGCTTCGTAGGCATGGACTGATTGGTTGTCTGCGGTGGTCGCGATGATGTCTGCCGCGCGGGGGCGCGCAGCACCGTCGGGGCGACCAGCCGCCTCCCAAGCCGCCAAAAGGTCATTGTACAGCACGCGCCCCGGCGCATCCGGCCAATTGCGATCAAAAACCGTTGTGAGGAATGTGTCCTTGGTTTCGGCGTTGAGCACGCGGTTACGATAGTGCGGATGAATGGCCGCCTCTTCCGCGCTCAGAAACCGCGTCCCCATCCAGGCCGCTTGCGCGCCGAGGCAGAGAACGGCCGCGAGGCCGCGCCCGTCTGCGATGCCGCCCGCCGCAACGACCGGAACAGGTGCCACGGCATCAACCACTTGCGGTATGAGCGGCAGCGTGGCCGTCGTTCCCCTGACATGGCCACCAGCCTCCCACCCTTGGGCCACGATGATGTCTGCGCCTGCTTCAACTGCGCGACCGGCTTCCTCTATGCTGCCAACGGAGGCCATGACCAACGCGCCTGCATCGTGAACCGGCTGGACGAAAGAGGTGATATCACCCCAAAAGAAAGAGAACACTTTCGGTGGATTTCTGAGCAGTGCCCGAAACTCATCTTCGATGTCAAAGGACAGTAGGAGATTGCCCACGAACGGGGCCGAGGTCAGATCCTGCATCTGGTGCATGAGGTCCGTGACGCCATCCGCCCCGTACCCGGTCATTGCTATTGCACCGAGACCGCCTGCATTCGACACGGCCGCTGCCAAAGCCGGGCAGCTGATCCCGCCAATCGCCGCCTGCATGATCGGCAGGTCAATTCCCAGTGTGGTGCAAAGCGGCGTTTTCATGGTTTCAAACCTGCTCCTTCACGCCGCATGCGCCGCTGCGAGAGCTTCGACCTTCTCACGGACGTGATCTGCAGGATCGCACGTGCGGCGGGTTTCCAGACTCACATGAAGCATGAACTGGTCACAGGTGGCCATGACCTCGCCATCCGAGGCCCGCTTCATTTCGTGGAAACAGCGGAGTTTTTTGCCTTCGCCGACGGTTACCTTGGTGTGCACCTCGACCTTTTCACCGGCATGAGTTTCGGCCAGGTATTTTACCGTCGTGTCGACGGTGAAATAGCTGAGCCCAGAAGCGACGTAGTCGTCATCGGCGCCCACGGCGGCCATGACCACCTCGGCAGCGTCAGAGAAGAGCTGACCATAGCGGCCCTCATTCATGTGGCCGTTCATATCTGTCCAGTCGACCGGTACGACGCGGCGTTGGGTGACCATGGGCAGGCCGTCGCCCGGCATGCGCACCAGGCGTTTGTCATGCGCCTTGGCCACGGCGCCTGCGCCCCAGTTATTGCCCTTGAGCGACCGGATGATTCCGATGAGGTTGTCATCGCGGATGCGTTCGAGATCACGTGGGCCGAGGTCGCCCGCTTGGGCGTCGCATTGGTCGCCAACCTTGTTGACAAACCCATCGGTCAGGTCCGGCACGTCCATCAGCTTGGTCCAGGGCCATTTGAGGCAGGGGCCGAACATGGCCAGCATCGCGCGCATCCCGCCTTCGCCGCCCGCGAGGTGGAATGTTTGCATGGTGCCCATCTGCGCCCAGCGGAGGCCGGGGCCGTAGGCGATGGCGGCGTCGATTTCATCAGCGGTCGCGACATCATCGTGGAGCAACCAGAGCGCCTCGCGCCAGAGCGCTTCTTGCAGACGGTCAGAAAGGAAGCCTTCGATTTCCACACGGCAGTGCAAGGGGAACATGCCAAGACCCGAGTAGATTTCCCGGGCGGTCTCAATCGCGGCGGGGTCGGTTTTTTTGCCCGCCACCAGTTCCACCAGCGGCAGCAGGTAGACAGGGTTGAACGGGTGACCCACGATCAGGCGGCCGGGATGGTCCATCTCGGCCTGAAGATCGGTGGGCATGATGCCGGAGGTCGACGACGCGATGATACCGTCCGTATTCACGGTTTCGATCTGGGCATAGACCTTGCGCTTGATATCGACGCGTTCCGGGACGGCTTCGACAATCAGGGCGGCCCCCTTGGCGGCGTCTTCGAGCGTGGCGCAGATCGTCAGTGAACCCTCGGCGGGCATGTCGTGATCGACCAGCATGGGCAGGGCGCGGCGGGCATTGTCCATGACTTCGTTGATCTTCCGTTCGGCCTCTGGATCCGGGTCGAAGACGCGGACATTCCAACCATTGAGCGTGAGCCGCGCGGCCCAGCCGCCGCCGATGACGCCGCCGCCGATGATTGCTGCTTCTTGGGTCATGTTGGTTTCCTTTCGGGGCTACGCGGTGGCACCTTGTTGAGCCGTGGTTTGAAGGGTCATACAAGCGCCTCCGTATGGCCATCCACGGCCATCACCTGACCGGAGATTTTGGAGGCAGCAGGCGAGGCGAGGAACAGCGCCATGTCGGCCAGATCATCGCCGCTGACCCACGTGCGCATGGACGTGTTCTTGACGTAAGACGCGCGCAGGTCTTCCACGGCCTGACCAGAGGCTGCGGATTCATTGGCCAAGACCCGTTCCATGCGATCGCCTTCCACCGCGCCCGGTGCAATGGCGTTGACGCGGACGCCTGCGGGGCCAAGCTCCATAGCCAGTGTTTTCATAAGGCCGACAAGGCCCCATTTGGCCGTGGCATAAGGCGATCGCAAAGGATAGCCGAAAAGCCCTGCCGAGGAGCTGGTGATCAGGATGAGCCCCGATCCTTGCGGGCGCATCACGCGCGCGGCCCAGCGACAGGTGAGAAAGGCACCATGCAGGTTGACGCCGAGGCAGGCCTGCCAATCGTCATAAGACAGATCCTCGATCCGGCTTGCTGGTCCGCCTGTACCGGCATTGGCGCAGACCACGTCGACACCGCCCCACGCGGTTTCAACGTCATTGAGGAAAGCGTTCATCTGCGCTTCATCGGTCACGTCAGCAGTTCGGACGATCATCTCGGGCTGCGCATGTGACAGCTCCTCCGCCGCGTGGGCGTCGGCATCGCAAATGGCCACACGTGCGCCTGTCTGGGCGAAGCGTTCGGCCAGACGCCGTCCGATGCCGGAACCACCGCCGGTGATAAGGACGCGGGTCATGTCACCCCTTTGGCGCACGTTTGGTGAGGCCCAGCTTGTCGCGCACCTCCTGTGGGCCGATGACCCGTGCGCCAAGGCGTTCGATCACGTCTGCGGCGCGCGCGACCAGTTGTTCGTTCTTCGCCAACACGCCCCGGTCGAGCATCAGGTTGTCTTCCAGCCCCACCCGGACATTGCCCCCCGCCAGAACCGCGGCGGCCACATAGGGCATCTGGTTCCGGCCCAGGGCGAAAGCAGAGAAGGTCCAGTCGGAGGGCACATTGTTGACCATGGCCATGAAGGTGTTGAGATCGTCAGGCGCCCCCCACGGCACGCCCATGCAAAGCTGCACTAGGGCCGGGCTGTCCAGCACACCGTCGGCGACCAGTTGCTTGGCATACCACAGATGGCCAGTGTCGAAGGCTTCAATTTCCGGCTTTACGCCAAGCTCTGTCATCATCCCGCCCATGGCGGTCAGCATGCCGGGGGTGTTGGTCATGACGTAGTCGGCCTCGGCAAAGTTCATCGTGCCGCAATCGAGCGTGCAAATCTCCGGAAGGCATTCGGCCACGTGTTCGACGCGTTCCGATGCGCCCACCATGTCGGTCTGGTTGGACAGTGGAAAGGGCGCTTCGGGTGAGCCGTAGATCACGTCGCCGCCCATTCCGGCGGTGAGGTTCAGCACCACATCGGTGGCGCTGTCGCGGACCCGGTCGGTCACTTCGCGGTAGAGTTTCAAATCCCGGCTGGGTGCGCCGGTTTCAGGGTCGCGCACATGGCAATGCACCACCGCCGCACCGGCTTTGGCGGCGGCAATGGCGCTCTCGGCGATGTCCTTGGGGCTGCGCGGCACATGGGGGCTGCGATCTTGCGTGGCCCCGCCGCCGGTCACGGCACAGGTGATAAAGACCTCACGATTCATGGTCAGTGGCATGTCATCCTCCCCTCGGCTTTGCTGGCCAAGAATACCGCTCTGGCGCGATTCTAAAATTTGCCGTATCAGTCTAAAATCATGCCGGAATGGACAAAACAGCCTGCGCGCCCTGTGCGCATCGCGATCCTGCTTTTTGATCGCTTTTCCAACCTGTGCCTGGCCAACTGCATCGAACCCCTGCGCGCGGCCAACACGCTGGGTGCGCGGACGGTGTTTGACTGGCAGATCGTCAGCCCGGATGGCGCGGCGGTGCGGTCCTCCAGCGGGATTGATATCCTGGCCAGCGGCCCTGTGGGAGAGGCATCCCAGCTGGACTATCTGTTCGTGATGGCAAGCTACGCACACGATGGCCATGACACCCCCGGCAACCGCCGCATGTTGCGCCAGATGGCGCAGCGCTGTGACGTGATGGTGGGGCTGGATGCGGGGCCGTGGCTTCTGGCCTCGGCGGGGCTGCTGGATGGGCGGCGGGCAACAGTGCATTGGGACCTGCTGGATGCGTTCACGGAGCGCTTTCTGGATGTGGACACGGAACGCGCGCATGTGATGCGGGACGGATCAATCATGACCTGTGCAGGCGCGATGTCGGCCCTGGGGCTGACGCTGGACCTGATCGCCGATCATCTGGGCCTTGCCGCACGGCTGGATGTGGAGGCGTTGTTTCTGCAAGGCGACCCCCCGGTGGGGCCATCGGACCAGATCGCAGACCCCTTGGTGCGACAGGCGCTGGGGCTGATGCGGGATCACGTGGAACGTCCTTTGCCGCTGGATGTGCTTGCCAGGACACTGTCGTGCCAGCCTCGCACGCTGGATCGTCACTTTCGCCGCCGCCTTGGGGCGCCTCCCGGCACGGTCTATCGCCACATGCGCCTATCGGCGGCACGCAAGCTGATCGAGGATACGCACCTATCGGTGGCGGAGATTTCCCTGCGTTGCGGTTACGACAGCCCTGCCGCATTGACCCGCGCGATCCGGCGCAGTTACGGTGCGACCCCGCGCGCGCTGCGGCAGGCCCGGATTGGTTGACACGGGCGGCGGCGGGGCCCAGTTGTGCAAGAAGGTCGGAGGATCAGATGCGCAGGTTTTTGTGGGTGCCAGTGGTGGGGGCTTTGCCGTGTGGGATGGCGCAAGCCTCTGAAAAGGAAGATTTTATTACGGCCAATATTCTCGCCGTCTTTTACCATGAATTGGGCCATGCGGTGATCGATGTGGAAGACTTGCCCATTTTCGGTCAGGAGGAGGACGCGGCAGATGTCTTCTCCATCTACATGATCGACGCGATCTATGAGGCCGCACCTGCCACCGATTTTGCCTATCACACCGCCCGGGGCTTCAGGGCGGAAGCAGAATTGGCCGACCGTCATGGCGAGGAAGAGGACTGGTCCGGCATGCATGGGTCCAGCGAGCAGCGTTACTATAATACCGTGTGCATTTTCTACGGGGGCGATCCGGATGGGCGAGTGGGGTTTGCCCGCGATCTGGGCTTGCCGGAAGAGCGTGCGGACAGCTGCGCCGAAGAATTCGAACAGGCCGATCACAGCTGGGGTCGCGTGCTGGATGATCTTATGGCGCGGGGCGGCGGGGACAGTCTTCGGTTTATTGGCCCGCCCGATGCCTCCCGTACGGCGGAGATTTTGGCCGAAGAGGTGACGTTTCTCAATGACGTACTGAGGCTGGAAAACCCCATCGGGGTGGTCGTGGAACCGTGTGGGGAGGCCAATGCCTATTACGACCCGGCGGCGCGGGAGATCCAGTTTTGCGAGGAATACGAGGCGCATTTTGAGGACATGGCCCGGTGGGTTCGGTAGGGCCGCGCCTGTGACGTTAGTTCGAGGCGAAGAACCCGGTCAGCGCCCGCCGCACCAGCCCGGTCACCGAAGGCCGTTCCACCGCTGAAAACGGCATTGGTCGGCACACTTCCATAGCGGCCACTCCCACCCGCGCGGTCAAGGCGCCGTTCACGATACCCTCACCGAACCGGCGCGACAGTTTCGACAGAAGCCCACCGCCTGCGATGGATCCCAGCAAATCATCCCCCACCGCCACGGCCCCGGTTGCCACCAGATGCGCCATGACCGCGCGGGCCAGCCGCCAGTTGCCCACCACGCCCGAGCGCCCGCCATAGATCACCGCGATACGCCGGATCATGCGCAGATTGGCGGTGAGCGCGGCGACCACATCCGCCAGCGCCAGTGGCACAAGCGCCGTGACGGTCGCCACCTGCCGCGCGGCAGCCTCAACCTCCGCCATGGCGGCTTTGTCGAGGGGGGCAAGGATCGATTGTTCGGCCAGACCCAAAAGCCCATCGGCGTCAAACTGTTCGGTCTCATGTGCTGTCAGTTCGTCCATGCCCCAGCGTGCGTCGGGACGTCCCCGATAGAGACGCTTGAGCCCGCCTACGACCCCGCGCGCGGCCTCCAGATCCTGCGTCGCCAGAGCATTGGTCGCCGAGGCTTGCAGCGCGTCCAGCCGCTTGAGCCGGGCGATCATGGACAATTCCCGCATCGCGATCAGCAGCAGCAAAACCCCCAAGAGCGCCATAAGACCCGCGACGCCATATCCCAGCAAGGGTATCCGCGCGATAAGGCCGGTTACGATATCCCAGGCTGCGATGGAAGAAAGCGTGGTCAAAAGCAGCAAGGCCACTGTCCAGCACCAGCGAGCCAGCCGTGACGGGCGGTAGGTCAGAACCCCGCTCACCTGCTGCATGGCCTGACCTTCGGCCACCTCGGGCAGGGTATCGGGCACGGGCCGCACCTCATCGGGTCCGGGGGCGGCGTCGTCGTCCAGCTCAATCAGAACGGGGCCTTTGGTCATAACCTGTCTCCGATCAGGAACTGGGCGGCGCGGTCAAGGCGGATATGGGGCGGGCCGTCGCTGGGTTTGAGACGCAGTTCCGCCGGGGCAAAGCGCATGGATTGGTAGTCTCCATCGAGCCACGCCTTTGCGCCGCTGCTGGCCGGTTGCAACAGACGGATCGGATCTTCGGGCAGAGCGCCGGGATAGAAGGCCGCCGTTTTGCCGCGCGTGCCATCGGTGTTCAGAAGAACACCCCGAACGCAGTCGAGCGTGTCTCCATTATGAGCGCGCGTTTCTTCTGTTGTGGCGCGCAGGGCCGCCAGCGCCAGAGCCTCTGTCTTGGCGCCCGCGAAATCGGCCCGTCTGCGGGCTTCGGTCAACAGCGCGGTCATGATCGCGCTCATCCGGCCATGTTGGGAATGGTGCAGATGATCGGCCTTGGTGGCGGCAAAAAGGATCCGATCCACCCGCCGTCCGCGCAGAAGCTGACCCAGGAACGTGTTCTGCCCGGGTCGAAAGGCGGTCAGAATATCGCCCATCGCCCCACGCAAATCCTCCACCGCCTGCGGGCCGCGATGGATGGCACCCAGCACGTCAACCAGCACGACTTGCCGGTCGATGCGGGCGAAATGATCGCGGAAAAAGGGTTTCACGACGCGGGATTTGTAGGCCTCGAACCGCCGCTCCATTTCGCGGATCAGGGATTTGCGAGGGGCGTTGCTCGCGCGGGGCAGGGGGGCGAAGGTCAGGACCGGAGAGCCTTCCAGATCGCCCGGCAACAGGAACCGGCCCGGTGAGCAATCCGAAAACCCGGCATTGCGGGCTGCGTGGAGATAGTCGGTGAAATCGCGTGCGAGAGTTTGCGCCACGGGCTCATCGAGTTTGGCGGTCGGATCGACACCTGAGACCTGTGCGAGATAGTCCTTGGCCATCTCACGCGTTTGCATCCGCGCCAGCGTCGCCTCGGACCAGTCCGCGTATCCCTTGTCGAGCAAACCCAGATCCAGAAGCCATTCGCCGGGATAATCCACAATATCCAGATGCACCGTGCGCGGCCCCGACAAACCAGAGAGCAACCCCGTGGGCCGCACGCGCAGGGACAGGCGCAGTTCGGACACCGACCGGGTGCTTTCCGGCCAGTGCGGTTCCGGCCCGGTGAGCGCACTCAGATGTGTCTCGTAATCAAAGCGGGGCAGAGTATCGTTGGGCTGGGGTTGCAGGAACGCGGCTTCAATCCGTCCATCGCGCGCGGCCAAAAGCCCCGGCATCCGCCCCCGATCCATCAGATTGGCCACCAGCGAGGTAATAAAGACTGTCTTGCCCGCCCGCGACAGGCCCGTCACGCCCAGCCGGATCACGGGCTCGAAGAGGGCCCCGCTCACCCGCGCGCCAATGCCTTCCACCCCGCGGGTCAGCCCGTCTGCCAGATTTGAGATGACCAATTTATGCGTCTTTCTTCATGTCACTTGGGAAGATAAACGTCGCGCGCTCCGGTTGCCAGACTTGTAGCGCGCAACGTGGCCCGCTATCAGCTTGGCCCATGCCACGCTACGCGCTCAAAGTCGAATATCACGGGGGGCCGTTTGCGGGGTGGCAACGGCAGGCCGATCAGCCGTCCGTGCAAGGCGCGATCGAGTCCGCCTTGGCAAAGCTGGAGCCAAAGGGTCACACAATCGCGGCTGCTGGCCGGACTGATGCCGGCGTGCACGCGCTGGGGCAGGTGGCCCATTGCGACATGGAGAAAGTCTGGGATCCGTTTCGCCTGTCTGAGGCGCTCAATCATCATCTGAAGCCCGCGCCGGTGGCCATTGTTGCCTGTGCGGCGGTGGCAGAAGACTGGCACGCGCGGTTTTCAGCGGTGGAGCGGCGCTATCTGTTCCGCCTGCTGATGCGCCGCGCGCCCGCGACCCATGATGCAGGGCAGGTCTGGCAGGTGGCACACCCCTTGGATGCAGACGCCATGAGAGAAGGCGCCAAATACCTGATCGGAAAGCATGATTTCACAACCTTCCGGTCGACCATGTGCCAGGCGAAAAGCCCGGTGAAGACGCTGGATAAGATTACGATCAATGAGGTCGCTGGCCAAGGCGGGCCGGAGTTGCAGTTTGCCTTGCGCGCGCGGTCTTTCCTGCACAATCAGGTGCGGTCTATTGTTGGGACACTGGAACGTGTGGGGGCTGGATCATGGGCACCAGAGGACGTGAAAACTGCGCTTGAGGCTTGTGATCGGGCCGCCTGCGGGCCGGTCTGCCCGCCGCAGGGGCTGTATCTGGCGGGCGTTGGGTATCCGTCGGATCCCTTTGCTGAGCGCCAGTGAAATCCCTTTGATATCCCTGTCTCACGACGCTACACCCGGTTCAGCGGTCCCGTAGCTCAACTGGATAGAGCAGCTGACTTCTAATCACTGCCGCCTATCGCCCGACGATACACGAGCACCCACATCCACCTTAAATATCAGGCGGTTACCTAAGACTGCCGGTTGCAGCGAGGCCCGATAACGCCCGACAACGATGGTGACTTAGCGGTCAAAAAGCCATCAAAAATCGGAGCGCATCATGCCCCATACCAAGATCACGCAGGCCTTCGTGGATGGTCTGCCCTACCACGACTCGACCACATGGTTTCATGACACCGACCTCGCCGGTTTCAACATGTCGGTCGGACGGCGGTCCAAGACGTTCTACGTTGGTGCCGAGCACCAAGGACGCTACATGCGCGTCAAAATCGGGCGCGCCGACGCGACCAAGGCGAACGAGGCCCGCGCCGTCGCCCGCGACATTCTGCTTCCAGAGATCCGGCGCGGCGTCGATCCGCGCGCCCTCTACTATGACGATGATCGGGACGCGACCTACGACCGGATCATGCGCGGCATCCGCATGTCGGACGAGAAGGCCGAACTTGCCTTGCGCGGTCGCCGTCGCCGTGATGCGGAGAAGGTCACAGTCGGGCATGTCTGGTCGATGTATGAGGAATACCATCTCGCCCGTCTGATCGAGGAACACGGCGCGGACAGAGCGAACCGCGCGAAGAAGCACATATCGGACCAGCGCCGCCTGCTTGGTGGGGCCGAGAAATACCTCAAGGACGGCCCGCCTGCCGCAACGCTCGAATGGCCGAACGGCTGGTGGGAACGCCCGATCCAAACCATCACACCCGAGCTTTGCGCGAAGACATGGCGCAATCTGAGCCGCACGCGCGGGCGGCGGACGGCACAACTGTTCTTCACGGCGGTCAAGGTGCTGTTCAATTACGCCGTCGCAAAGGAAGAAGTGCCGGTGACAGAGCATCCGCTTATCATCGACATTGCGGGAAATGGCCGCGGCTTGCCGAAAGGATGGATGTCCCTGCGCCCGACCAAACCTGTCGAGCGTATTTCGGACATCCGCGTATGGTGGCGGCAGGTGGACAAGCTGACTGTCATTCCTAAGAGCGCGCTCAAGATCATGCTGCTGACCGGCATGCGCCCGAGCGAAGTTCTCGCCATGCGCTGGGATCAAGTGGACCTTGAGGCGGGCAAGGCGTGGTTCGGAATGACCAAGACCACAGGCTACCGCGAGATCGCGCTGTCGTCGTGGTCGGTCGCGCAGATGAAGCGGCTGGAACAGATGGTCGGGCGGCACGAGTATGTCATTACGGGTCCGACGCGTGGGAAATGGACGCAGCAGTTGCCTAACATCACCCACGGAAAGAACAAGTGGCAACCGAAGCAATGCCGGAAGGAATGGCAGACGGTTGCGACCGAATTGGGTATTCCTGACCGGCTCGTTGACTTGCAGGTCGGCCATTCCATCGGGAACGTAAAGTCCCGCTACATCGTGACGCCCGATCTGCGCGCGACCGTCCAGCAAGTCGCAGACGAGTTCATGCGGCGGGTTGAGGGGGCTGTAACCTGAGACGTGCGGTCGCAGCCTCTGATTGGAACCTCACAGGATCGCCTGCCTCGTCCTGAAACAGGATGACGAGGCCCATAAGGTCGGCGGCCTGCCTGAGAGCGTTGAAGTGGAAGCGGCCATGATGCGCAAGAATGAAACCTTGTTCGGAGCAGGCCGCCGTGATCGCGCGGCCCATCGCGGATGACTTGTCAGGCAGCAGCACATTCAGGAAAGTGCAGAAGGTCGATGCCTCCCACGTCTTGTCAAGGCGCAGGACGTGGCCGAGCGGGAGGCCGTCCACCTCGAGGTATTCCGTCGATGCAACCGCGCTCCGGTGCAATGGGCGAATACCTGCCTTGATCTCAGCGTCCTTCAACTGTTCCTCAAACATCCGGCGTTCCTCGTCGAGCGCGGCCTTCTCGCGCTGGCGGCGCGTTCGATCCTGTTCGGCGCGGGCCTTCGCGTCTGTGCGCGCCGCTTGCTCTCTTGCACGTTCCTGCTCAAAGAACCGCCGCCCATGTTCAGCGCCTAAATTGCCGACGCCGCGCCGGTGGAATTGGTCGAGATCGCGCCGGCCTTCTAGGATGTCCATCAATCGCTCGCGCAGGACTTCGGGATCGAGATCGACGAGCCAGCACAGGTGTTCCCGGTGCGCGGCCCAAGTCCCGGTCCGAGCGGTCAGGAAGGTAAAGGCCTCCGACCGGCTCGTCTCATCTGATGCGGACGAAAACAGGTCCGCGACCGCTTTCAGGATGATGGCATTGACGAGGGCCGCGTGAGAGCCGGGCATCGACTGTTCATCGTCCCATTCCTCGCGCGCGTCCAAATCGTCAACCTTGACGAGGGCATTCATGCGGCATCGGTCGCTTTCAGTGCATCCCGAACAGGGTCCGGTGCATCGTCCCACGACCGCAGCGGCACGACGGTCTTGAGCTTCGAGCGGGCGAGAGTGGTCAGGCGCTGGTATTCGCGCGGCTGGCATTTGCCGCTCAGGATGAACAGGTGCGACTCGGTTTCGAGATGCGTTGCATCGCGGTAGGCGGGCGGCTCCTCGTTCGCATCGCCGTCGGGATCGGCGAAGGTGACGGACGTTCCAAGCGCCTCCGCGCATTTCTTTGCTTCCGCGTAGGCGCGTGGGTCGCGGCGGCGGTCGGGCGCGATAACGGCGTCCTGCGGGACAACGTGTTTCAGGTCCACGCCAAGTTCGATTGCCTTGGCCTTCGCGTCTTGAAAGGCCTGCGAATTGTTGTCCGCCTCGGTCTTGGCGATGTAGATGGGATCGGTCATGGGTTCCTCATTTTTGGGTGAGGCAGGCTCCACCGCGCCGCCATCCAAGAGCGCGCCCCATGCCGGAGCCTGCCCCGTGGATTGCAGTGCATGGGGCGGCGTGACGATGGACGGAAAGGAAGGAACACGCGACCGGGAGAAAAAGGTGGCGCGGGATTATTTAAGGTGGCGATCAAAGCGCCATCAAACTGCGTGATCGAGCGCACCAACACCGCGTCATTGCAGTCGATCCCAAGTGAGAGCGCATCGCCTGCGGCTGGACCTTTGCAGAGCGCGTCAGAGACGACGGGGACGTGCCGGTGGGCATCATGGTAGGGGCGATATGGGAGACGCCGGTTCGCTTGCGCGCTCTCCGCGTCAGTCGCGCAGGATGAACCATGTTGCGAAGGCGAAAACCGCGATCCACATCAGAATGGCGGGATCGTCACTCATCGTCGGTTTGGTCTTCGATCAGCACGGCGTCCTCGACGCCGGGGATGGCAATATCGTCCATCCGCTCGATGGGCACGCCCATGCGGGCAAGCCGATCCAGAATGCGGTCCCGTTTGACTTCCGGGTTTTCGACTTCGGGCTTTTCTTCCACCTGTTTCGGCGCAAGGCGTGGGCGGACGTATTGCGCCGTCTCCTTGAAGGCGACGAGGGCAAGGTGTTTGTCTCCTTCGTCGTATGCCTCGGCCCCGATGATCGCCATCATCTCAACCGGATCAAATTCGTGCGGGCCTGCGTGCAGGCGCAAGGAGCGCAACTTTTCGTCGATGCGCGCGGCCAGTTCCTTTTTGCTCTTGTGAGGCTTTCCAAGGACGGAGGAATAGAAGCGACTGCTCATCCGCGAACGGGCCTCCCTGATACAGAGAGACCCGCCGCTGCGGCGATGAGGTGCCCCATGACGGGCCCGACAACAATCGCATCCAGCCGGGCCGCAATCGAGCGGAATGATAGGTGGCGGTGATGATCCATCATGTCAGTTTGCCCATCGGATAAGCGAGTTATTCCGCTGCCACTGGCGGTTTGATGGCGTTTTGACCGGGAAACGTGAACGGCGACCGGTTCTGCGACGTGGCGAGCGGCAGATCGTCGAGCAGGATGCGCCAAGGCCAGCCGCGCAGGTATTGCGCGCCCATCGCGTCAGCGCCGCCGATGGAGGCGTTGTGCAAGGCGACAAGTTCGTTCCGAGTCGAGGCATACACCATCAGGAGTGTGCCGTCGGTTGCCACCCACGGCGTCAGGCTGTCCTCACCGGACGAGAAGATGTGTGTCTCCTGGCCAGGCTCGACCTCGTAGGCATGGGTCAGGGCGAGCCAGAAATCTGCGTAGGGGTTCGGGTGTTTCATGCGGGTGGTACCTCTTTGATGGCTTTCAGGATGCGTTCCATGCCTTCGGTCAGACACGCGCGGGAGCGGGTTAAGGTGGTGTCACCCAAAATGAGGGTGACGATCTGTGGGTCTTCGTTGCCGAAGACGGTGAAGCCGAAAGAGCGGTTGTCGTAGTCGACCGTCTCGCTTTCGATGATGTGGTCGAGGGGGCGATGCTCGAAGGTTTTAACGACGCGCTTCGGCCCCATCATGCGCCCTCCTTGCACCGCACCCGCTCATCCTGCCCTGCATCATCGGTCGGGCGGTGTGTAGGATCGGGCACAGGATGGCGGGTGCGATTGGGTGCAGCCGTCGGCTTGGGCATTGGGTTATGGGCCGGTTCGTCGAAGCCGGGCCAGCAGTGCCCGACACGCGGGCGACGAGGTGGATTGGCCAGAAGCGCGGCTTTGCAATCCTGACGGTTCGGCTTCCGGTCCCAGATGTAGGTGACGTTCTCGCCGTGTCGCACGACGCGGACGACGCGGGCGGGTTCATTTCTATTGGGGCGGTGTTGCCGCCGGGGCGGGGCAGTCATGGTTGGCGTTCCTCATCGTTGCGAGGCAACGATAAGTGGATCCCCGTGGGGACGCCCACCGCGCTTTCAGGTGGCGAATGCGCTACTGATTTTCCATCGAGTTGGTTGGCGTTCAGGATCAAGCGGTTGGGCAAGTGGCAGATCGAGTTTGACCGCTTCTTGACCGCTACTGCATGGCGCGGCGGTCGATGTGGGGCGGGGCAATGGCGTGCAACACCATCAGCGCGCGGCGCTGCTTGGGCAGCAGGCGGCATCTATGGTCAGCGGGCATCATGGCAGGGCGCGCGGCGATACCGCCTTTGCTGACGCGCTCTGCGAGGATGACCAAGGTTTGGTATCGGCGGCAGGACAACCTCTGAGCAGAGCGGCGCGTATACTCCCAAGAATGCGGTGATCCTCTCTTCGCGTGCGCACGCGCGAACCCTTCAGGAAGAATGTTCTACTGATCACCGTCTGCGGACGGCGCGTCGTCTCGCACCGCAGAAACTACGCAACACAGGCCGCCACTGAAACCTCTGACCCTTACGCGCGCACGCGCGATGCGGTGCACCGCAGAAACTACACAACACACGAGCAGCAGACGTGCATCCGCAGTCCGCAGAATAATCATCAAGATCACCAAACCAATGTGATGATTATTCTGCGCACGCGCACATGCGCGCGCTCACGCGAAGCGACGCGGTTCGTGGTCCCACCCGGATAACTCGCTTATAGGTGACACCTCATTCTCCGGTCGAACCACGACCGCGCTGGGCCGTATGTTGTCAGCACACCACAACGGATGAACCATGACCCAACTTGCCGCACAACCGATCATCGCCGCCCCAGCCCTATCCTTCGTCGATTGGGCAATCTCCTGCCTGCACCGCAACGGCGGCCTTGAAGACCGGGCCGTTGCCAACCGATGGTTCATGACCCGCGTTCCGACACAGGAGCGGCGTGTGATCATGTCGGCGCTGTTTCCGGGCCAAAATCCTTGGGACTGACGTCGGTCATAGATCGGGAGATCGCAAAGACTCTGGATCACCAGCGGCGCGTTCTGCCCGACGTTCGCAAAACGATTCTGGAATCGGTCGATGAGCAGGACGACGGTGCGACCATCTACCTTCGGACAGTCGAAGCCTGCGCTGGCGCTGGCGTCGTTATGACGAAGCGGCAGTTTGCCGACTTCTTCCTGTCCGTGTTCGAGGCACGGCAGGCACGTTTCCCGCGCCGCCTGCTATTCAATCCGGCGGGCGTTTGAGACGCGATGCGGCGATAATTTCATCACGTTTCCTGCTCCATCCCTCTGCCTGCCTGTCCAGCCCTTCCTGATGCAGTTCCGACGCTGACTTGGGCGCTTCCTCGAAGTCGCGATGAGTGCGCAGGGTCTCGCAGGAATACTGCGTCCCGTCCCATTTGTAACGGAACAGGTCGGGTGGAATGTCCGTATCGAGAACGAAGCGTTTGCCAGCGACCTTTTTCCCATCCATCTCGATCTCGGTTGGGACCAGCTTCTTCGGATGATCAGGATGGTGAACCTCGACCTCCCAAGTATCGCCATTGAACTTTCCGGGCAGCGCATCGACGAACTTGGACAGGATAGCCTCGTCCACGATTGCCTGCGCGGCCTCGTAGCCATCCTCTGTCAGTTCCACCTCGTAGGACAGACAGCACGACCGAATGTCGGGCAATGCCATCGCGACATCCTGCAAGGCACAGGCGCGGGCCGCGGCATCGACCATCTGTTCGCTGGTCGCGCCGTCATGGGCCATGTCGCGCAAAACGGTGTGCATTCCTTCCGGCATCCGCCGCGTCTTCCAACTATCGCCTTGGCCAGAACGGTAAGGCCCGCCAAGCCGGAACGGCTTGCCATCGACCATCACCCATTCGTCATATCCGGGATGGCGCATGTCGGCGGCCCATGCCTGCATCAAGCGGGCGTCAAAGGCATGCTGGTCGCAGACAGCCCGGAGCTTGTCGCGGTATTCATCGAGCAATGCCTGCACCTTTGCGCGCCGATCCTCGGACAGCGGGCGTTTCCGCATCAGGTTCCACGTGTTGAGCGGCACATCGGGTTGCAGCGTTTCGTGCCACCACGGAAGTCCGGTCAGGTCTTCGACCCGCGCTGGTGGTTCGCACCATGCCCACGGATCGCGCATCGCCTCCGCGTGCAAGGCGTCGAGGGCATTGGCAAGGTCTTCGTCGAACTTTTCGCCGCGCAGCGCACGAGAGACAGTGCCATCGCTGACCTGGGTGCGCAGACCATGTTTCTCGCCGTTCTCATGCAGCCATTCGACCACCCGCTTCACTTGGACAAGAAATTCGCGCAGGTGCGCTCCTTCGTCGAAAGCGGTCTTCACGGCAGCGCCTCCAGCCATTCGTCG
This sequence comes from uncultured Roseovarius sp., assembly GCA_964389425.1. GTDB lineage: Bacteria > Pseudomonadota > Alphaproteobacteria > Rhodobacterales > Rhodobacteraceae > Roseovarius. The sequence continues at coordinate 21,898 of CAYMEC010000004.1, read as the reverse complement.
AGATCAGCCCTGCGATAGCGCACCATGCGTTGACCGATGCGTTTAAACGCGGGGCCTTTTCCTTTGACGCGCCAGTCGGTCAAGGTGTTGACCGACGTGTCGAGATAGCGCGCTGCTGTCTCCGGTGACTGCCATTCCGGCCATTCTGGGATAACACGGGCTTCTACCGCCATGTCTCGCTCCATCGCTGCATTCGTTGGCACGACGATACACGGTGACGTAGGCGAGTTCAGCGCAAGAATAAGGTAACACCTTGACTTTTTAAGGTAGTGACTGCTGCGTCGGGATGGTTGGCACATTCGACCAATGATGCAATGATGGGCGAAAACAAAGGAAGAACAAATGCTCCTCGAATCTATCGACCAGACCCGCCTTGAAGTATCACCAACACTGGATCCGAAGCGTCGCTCAAAACTCGGGCAATTTATGACACCGGGTCGCATTGCGTCTTTCATGGCTGGGATGTTCGAGGAAATGCCAGAGGAGGTGAACTTGCTCGACGCAGGCGCTGGAATGGGCGCGTTGTCGGTCGCGTTCATTACGGAAGCCTGCGGCAAGGAAAAGAAGCCCAAGAGCATCGACGTGACCGCCTACGAGGTCGATGATCAGCTTGCCGATCTTCTGGAAGTGAATCTTGACCAGTGCGTTGACCTATGCACGGAAGCTGGCATTGAACTGTGCTGGCGCGTGATCCGCGACGACTACGTTCTCAGGTCTTCCGAACCGCTACTGAATGACCCTCTGACATTCAACTGCGCCATCCTCAATCCGCCCTATGGCAAGATCAACGCCAAGTCCGAGTGGCGGGCGGCGTTGCGGAGTCTCGCGATTGAGACAGTAAACCTCTACACCGCCTTCGTCGCCGTTGCGATGCGCCAGATGACCAATGGAGGGCAGGTCGTTGCCATCACGCCGCGCTCATTCTGCAACGGCAGCTATTACGAACCGTTCCGGCGGCAGATGCTCGGGTCCTGTTCACTCGATCTTCTCCACGTTTTCGAGTCGCGCAGATCGACCTTCAAGGACGACGACGTGTTGCAGGAGAATATGATCTTCAAACTCACGAAGGGCGGCGAGCAAGGCTCTGTGCGGTTGTCTACTGATGCGGTTGAAGCGCGCGAGGTGCCATTCACGGAAATTGTGCGCCCCAAAGACAAGCACGCCTTCATCCGTTTGCCGATAGGCGGCGATGACCTTGCATCAAGCGTGCAGGCGCTGCCCTGCGTACTGGCCGATTTGGGCATCAAGGTCTCGACCGGGCGAGTCGTCGACTTCCGGGCGAAAGAACAACTGCGCAAGGAACCCGGCGCTGACACCGTTCCGCTTATCTACCCGCAACACTTCCACGACGGGAGTATTCGCTGGCCAATTCCCGACTTTCGCAAGCACAATGCGCTGGCCGATAACGACGACACGGCCAAGTTGATCACCCCTGCGGGCACCTATGTCCTGACAAAGCGGTTCACGGCAAAGGAAGAAAAACGCCGCCTTGTCGCAGTGATCTACGACGGCGGGCGCGCCGGGTTTGAAAACCACCTGAACTACTTCCACGAGGACGGAAATGGACTGCCAGAAGATCTGGCGCGCGGCCTTTCGACCTTTCTGAATTCCGAGGCCGTGGACCAGTACTTCCGCATCTTCTCAGGTCATACGCAAGTCAATGCGACCGACTTGCGAAACCTGCACTATCCCAACCGGGAACAGCTTGAGGCATTGGGTCGAGGCGAAACGACGGTTGAGGCGCTGTTCTAACCCGACACCTTGAACTGTTTGGCCGGGTCATTCTGAATCCAGATGAATGTGTCATAGGCAATGTTGTGGTGCTTGCCTTGACGTGCCGCCGCTTCTTTCCACGTCCGGTAGGTCGTCGTGAACCCGACACCTGCCTTCCCGCAGCGGTCAGCCAGCCGCATCATCTGCTTGACCTTGTGCGCGTCAACCTCACCGTCGCTCGTAACAGCCTCGATCACCCAAAGGTGATCATTGTCTGGGTTCCAGAGCAGCACATCGGGCATCGCATCTTCCAGGGTGAGTTGGACGCCTGCTTTGGCCATCTTGGCGCGTTCGGCGTCTGAAATTCGGTCGCCGTCCGCATCGTCGATGTAAAGCACCTGATAGCCAGGCAAAAACCGGGGCGCATAATTCTCGGCGCTGGCCTTGATAAGATGCGCGTGACCTGAGTCAATCTGCTTTCGGGAGGCTTCCTCCATCTGGGCCTGAAAGGCACGCCGCTCGCGCGCAACGTCGTCCCGCGCCCATTCGGCCAGCATACCGCGCCACATGTCCTCTGACGCTCTGAGAACGGCTCTCAAGGCGTCGTTGAGGCGATAGCAGGAGTTGGGCGACTTGGCCTTTACGTGGCCCGGAATGAACTGTCCGCCTTCCAGCGTGATCGCCTCGAACCCGCCCAATTCGCGAAGGGGTTTGATCCAGTAGTCGCGGCCCTCGCGATCCAGCTTGCCGCCACCACGTTGCAGAATTCCAATATGGCAAGCGAGGTGCGCTGTTGATGCGCCGTCTGCGATCTTTGCGCCCGCAGGCGCTTTCGCAAACCAGCTATCCGTTTCGTCGTCGAGAAGTGCAAAGGTGCAATCGACAAGGTCTGCATTGCCACCAAGGGCAAGATATTGAAGCACCTCACGGATACGATCTTTCGTAACACCTTGGAGCGCCTCGGGCATCTCGCCCCGCTGCGCCCGTATTTCCGCAACTTTGTCGTGCAGTAGCGCCATCTGCCTGTAACTCCTCAACAAATTTTTCTGGCACTCTACTGCGCGGTTTCTTGGGAGTCGATCTCAATCTCCGGTTTACAGGCCCGGTGGTTGGCACCGATAAGCGAGTTATTCCTGGAACAAAGCAGGAACTTAGCAACGGAGAAAGACACATGACCAAGAACGAAATCATCACCGCCTTTGCAGACCTTGGCATCGAATTGACGGCCAAGGAGAAGAAGCAAAAGAAAGAAGTCCTTATGGCGCGCCTCGAACAGGAGCGCGCGGCGGACAGCGGTTCGGTCGACGAGAAAATCCGGAACGCGAAGATCGTCAAAATGCCCAAGCCCAAGGCTCTCGAAGACCGGGTGATCACGGAGCCTGCGGAAGACCTGAAATACGTCAAGGCGATGAATGAAGGCTCAAAGCGCCACTTGCTTGCACAGGCGCTGGAAAGAGGCGCAACGCTCGACCACCTGATGGCGGTCGTCGGCTGGGACCGGAACACGACGGCCTCGGCGCTGCGCTGGGATATGGGACAGGTCGGCCTCGGCGTCGAGCGCAAGGGCGAGAAGTATCACCTCATCATGCCCAAAGGCCTCAACGCTCTGCCGATCCGCGCGAAGGACCAGACACGGAAGGAGGCTCTTGTCGCCGCCTGCAAATGACTGTCCGCGTGATCGAGCCGGGTTGGCTATACATTCTGACCAACCCGGCGATGCCGGGTCTCGTCAAAGTCGGCATGACGACTAGGACGCCGAAGGAAATGGGCGGGTCTGGGACGAAGGTGAAAGCTGGCACAAAGAATTCGACAAGCTCTATCCCGAAGGCACGACCAACTATCGCGAGACGCTTCGTGAATTTTGCCACGCGCTTGCCCAAGAGGCTGCGACCGACTAAACGTCATCCCACGCACAAGGACCCTTAGCTCAGCTGGATAGAGCAGCCGACTTCTAATCGGCAGGTCGAGGGTTCGAATCCTTCAGGGTCCGCGTGCGCTGAGCAATCAAATAGCGATCAAACCGGGACCGACGCCGCCCCTACCGACTTGAAGTTGCAGTCATCTTGGCATGACTTCTAATCAGCAGGCTGAGGGTTCGAGTCCTTCCGGGATCGCCAATTCTTTGAACGCGCCGAAAATTTTCTGACAGTCCGAGAGATTGGCCATCAAATGGCCTTATCGGCTTCTCCGGCACGCCTGCCGAGAGGATTTGACTTCGCCCCGATGGCCGCTGCGGGTCGGCCTTTCCGCACATGTCTCAATGGCAATCTGCGGGCGTTAACCTTATGTTAACTTTTACACCTCGCCAGCGCCTTGGCGAGGAAGAACGGGGTTTGAGCTGTGAAATACGTCTTTGTTTTCCTCACGTTCGTCAGTCTCGCGACATCGTCGCTTGCTGCGCCGTCGCTGTCTGATGTGCGCGTGGTGGATGGCGATACGCTCAAGATCGGCGACCAGAGTTACCGCATCCACGGGATTGACGCGCCAGAGATCGGGCAGACCTGTGGTCCTTGGGCCTGCGGCAAGGACGCGGCGAATGCGCTTTTGGGGCTCGTATCCGGCGAGAGGGTCAGGTGCGAGGCCGTAGACACGGATCGCTATGGTCGCACGGTCGCGCGGTGTTTTGCCGGTGAGCGGGACATCGGGGCGGCGATGGTGGATGCAGGGCTGGCTTGGGCGTTTCGAAAATTTTCCATGGATTATGCCGTGCTCGAAGACGCAGCGAAGGCGGCGGGGATTGGCGTCTGGGCCCACGACGCAGTGCCGCCTTGGGATTTCCGAGAAGACCGCTGGCTGGCCTCTTCTAAGGCAAGTCCAGTAAAGGGATGCCCGATCAAGGGTAATATCAGCGGCAATGGCCGGATCTATCACGCGCCTTGGTCGCCCTGGTACAGCCGCACGCAGATCAACGAGGCAAAGGGCGAGCGCTGGTTTTGCAACGAGCGGGAAGCGGTTCAGGCCGGGTGGCGCGCGCCGTATTGGCCATAAGTTAATGGCGCGGAATCAAGGGCTTTAGCCCGCCGCGCCTTCGCCTGGCCCCCACCAGGGCCTGGCGAATTGGCAATTGCAGGGCGTCGCTCGCATGGAGTCCGAGACCGTGTTGATAAAGCGCTGCTGATCAGATGTCAGGATCGCCAGGCCGGGGCCTAGCGAAGGCGCTCTCTCGTACCTTCATCGCCAGAGTGACGCGTATGACGCAAAAAGCCCTTGCAGTTTGGCCAACATCCGGTTCCCCGGGCCCGGATGGGGCAGGGGGCCACTGGCCAGACGCCCTACCACCGTTTCCACAGGGCAGGCCATCTTCGTGACCGGATCATAGTAGCGTGGGTAGTCAATCAGCGTGGCGTGGACGAGTGCGGCAAGCGAGGGTCGTGCCGACCGGCGCGCCGGCACGCGGCCAAGGTCGCGGGTCAGGCCCCATCCGGCGTAGAAGGGCGCGCCGGTGGTGGTCACAGGCACGCCGCGCAACAGTGCTTCAAACCCCAGAAGAGAGGTCATGGTCCAGACCTCTTGCACCTCATGCAACAACGCGGCGGGATCGGAACGGGTGAGGACCTGATCGGCGAGGGTATCAAGCGCGTCCTGCGGCACGGTGCCCTCCCGCAATCCAGCTTCCACATCCGGGTGGGGTTTGTAGAGGATCACGGCATCGGGGTTCTCGGCCCGGGCTCGTTCCAACAACGCCAGATTGGAGGCCAAGGCTCCTGCACCCAGCTGAATTGAGGCGTCATCTTCCACCTGTCCGGGAACCAGAATGCGGTGGCCCTCGGGTAGATGTGGCGCGTCCTGGCCGAGGTTGTATTTGCTGAGGCCCTCCGCCGTCAGCCGGGCCATCAAGCGTTCCGCGCGCAATTGCTGATCGGGGCGCAGCACCTCGCGCGTAATGATCCAGTGTTCCAGACGGCTCGCGCGGGCAGGGTCGTAGTAAATACCCAGATCATCACAGACGAGCGACAGCGGCGGGATCAGGTCAGCGCCGAGGCCGCGAGAGCGCAGGAACCCGTCTTCCACCCGGACGGCACCTATCGGCGCGTTTTCCTGCCCGGACGCCCAGACCATCGCAGGTTTGTCGCCGGGGCCCGCCCCCTCCAGAAACCGCACAGGCCCATGCTGGCCAAAGAACTTGCGCATCGGTGCGCGTTTCCACAGGCGCATGCCGTAGGCATCCCAGCCGTTGCGGTCTTCGCGCCAAGCGCGTGTCTGCGCCTCCAGCAGGGAAATGGCATCCTCCAGTTCGCATAGCGCATCCGTCTGCGGGTTGTACCACTTGGGGTAAAGCACCATCGCGCCTGCGAAAAGCTGCGCGCGGGTCAGGCGGCGACCGCGACGGGGAAAGGCCAGCGGGTGGCGATCATCGGTCAGGTCCCAGCCTGCATAGAAGGGTCGCCCGAAGACGCGCGGTTTGTGGCCTGCGAGGATCGCCTCGAACCCCAGTTGCGAGGACACGGTGTAGACTGCGACCGCGCCTTCCAACAGCGCCCATGGGCTGACGGCCTCAGAAAACAACTGGATCCGGTCATTGGTGTCTGTGTTCGAGAAATACCCTTGCCGGTGGCCCTGAATGGTTTCCGGATGGGTCTTGATCAGGATTTGCGCGCCGGGGTTGTCCTCTTGCGCCCAATAGAGCATTTCCTTGAAACTCGCGTCATTCGCCCCGCCATGGGTGACAGACGCGTCGCCGTGGGTCTGATCGATCACCAGCACATATCCCGGATCTGGGCAGGGCGTGGCGGGGTCAAACGCGGTGTATTTGGTCAGATGGGTCTCCGCCAGACGCGCCATGGCCCCGCGCGCCCGGTCCAGAAGTGCTGTGTCATCCAGCGGGTGGTTGGCCAGCAGGGTTTCCAGATCAGACGGGCTGTCGCCGTCAAAGTGAACGCCTGTGCGGTCGATCATCAGGCCAAGGGGCGGCTCTCCGGCGCGACCGGGCCGCAAGGACCGCAAAAGCGCATCTTCGACACGCATGATGCTGGCGCCCGTGGCCTCGGCCACGGCCTCCCCTCGTTTGGCGTATGGGGAATGACCCCAGACAGCAATCAGATCATCCGCGCCCGGTTTGCCAAGTTGCAACGAATAGCCCGCCAATTCCATGATCCGCCGCACGCGGGCCTGTCGCAGAAAGCCTGCGTTGAAATAGAAAGCCCGCCGAGGCGTGTCCGTCCCGGCGGGCCAATGTTCATCCGCGTCATGCATCAGTCGCCGGACAACCCTTGTGCGGTGCTGGAGATGGATCCCACCGCGCCAAACGTGCCTGTCAGGGCGGAGATGACCTTGCTCCACTGGGCAAACGGCGCTTCGGTCACGTAAATCGTATCCTCGTCCCGCACCGCGAAGTCGCGCGCGCGGAACATGCCGTTGGGCTGTGTCAGGTCCAGCACGTAAACCATGCGCTGTGCGCCTTGCAGATCGTTGCGGCCCAGCACCTGATTTGCAATCTCGGCTGGTTCGTTGCGGAAGACAAAGACACCGGTTGGATCAGCCGTGTTGGAACTCAGACCGCCCACCTGAGCGATGGCTTCCACCGCGCTGATGGTGGGGCTGGCAAAGGGCAGACGGGCCTGCGCGCCCGTGGCTCCGAGGGCCGTGAAAGCGCGGCTGTCTTCTTCCACCAGAATGCGATCCCCGCCGCGCAGGGCGATGTCGAACTTCGGATTGCTGAAGATATCCTGGAACCAGACTTTCGAACTTTGATTGCCGCGGGTCACAGTCACCTGTGCCACTTCGGGGTCGATCGACACACCACCAGCCGCGGCCAGCATGGTCGACAGCGTACGTGTCGGGCGTTCGATTGGGTAGACGCCTTGCGCCGTGACCCCGCCGATGAGCGACACCGATGCGCCGTCACCGGCCAGCCTGCGCACTTCAACCTGCGGATCCGGGGTTTGTTCGTTCAGCTTGGACGTGATGACGCGGCGAATGGCATCGGGCGTGTTGCCGGCGGCACGAATGCGGCCCGCATAAGGCACGAAGATAAAGCCCGCGCCGTCGACCTGCACCTCTTCAAGGAAGGTGTTGCGCTGTGCCTGCGTGGTCAACAAGCCGTCATCGACGTTTTCCCAAATGGTCAGGCCCAGCGTGTCGCCCGGTCGGATCGTGTCCGACCCGATCAGGCCTGCATTCTTGAATTCCTGTGTGAAGCCGAGGGCGGGTTGCACCGCCGTGGCGCGCGTGACGCGGTCGTTGACGGAGACCACGAAGGCATCGCCGCTACGCTGCACCGAGCCTGCAAAGATTTCTCTTTTGTTGGGGCCCACACGGGGCAGGGCGCATGATGCCAATATGGACACCACCACGAAAAGGGCGACGGTCTTCGCCCACCGATTGGAACGGAGTTTCACTGCTCGGTCTCCTCGACCTGTTATTGTTCTGCCTCAATTTTGATCGATAACGTACAGGAATCCGGGCATAAAATCCAGTACTACAGGTTGTGCCTACTGCGTGACAGCACGCAACTGTTGCCTCGGTGCCGCGGTGCCTGACCGCAGAGCGTCATAGGGATCATCGGGACTGAGCATCAGATCAACGGCCTGTCGCAGCAGCTGACGGCGGCCATTTGTGGAATAAAACCCGCCCGCGATCTGACTGGTTTCCAGCAGGTATCGGCGATAGTCCCCATAGGCTTTGCGGTCAGGCCGTTCGGCCAGCGCGAAGAAATCCCGCAACGGTTTGGTCGAAACGAATTCGGGCTTGGCGTAGACCGCATCTCCGAATGTCTTGAGCGGAATACCCCGCCACAACACCTGTTGGGCGGCGGTGGAATTCACGGTGACGGCGGTGCGCGCTTCATCAAGGAGCTTGGCCAGCTTGCCACCGCGCACGAAATGCACACGCGCCTCGATCCCGTGTTCGCGGGCCAGCTGCATCAGCTGCCGACGCACCGGCACGCGGCCATCCTCCAGCGGGTGGGCTTTCACGACGAGGTGGTGATGCTTGGGCGCGCCCTTGGCAAACCCATCGACCACCGTGCTCAGAAAATCGGCCATCGTGTCGAAGGGCGAATGGGCCTGAAACGAGCTGTCATGTTCCAGTTGCAGCAATGCCAGATGATAGGGAAAGCCGCCGCGACGGATCCGCCGCGTGGCGATCCGGCGTTCCACGGCCTGAAATGGCATCAAGATCAAGCGTTTGAGATAAAGGGCAAATTCCTGCCTGACGGTCAACGCGCGATGGGGGCGGAACTTGCGGTAGCCTTGGTTAAACAGCAACACCGCGCCGTGATACATCGCGCCGTAAAAGATATGCTGGCGCATGTCGCCCCAGCTGGCGGGCGGTAGGGCGGTATCCATGTCCGAGTTTTCCAGCGCGCGGCGCATGTCATCCACGGTCATCTTCATCAGCTTGGAATGACCGTTTGATCCATCGCGTTCATAGGTGACCCAGTAGGGGCGCATGTACCCTTCTTCAAAGACGTGGACCTTCAGGCCTTTTTTCCTGGCATGGGCCACGGCCTCGGCGTGGATTGGGCGGACATCGCCATAGAGCACCAGATCCGTGACGCCCTTGTCCTTGACGAGGGATTTGAGGATCGCAGGCCAGTCTTCGGCACTGCCCTTGAAAGGGATGTAGGTGTTGCGGTCCCGCCAGAACAGGCGATCCCCGGCGTTGAACCCCATCCGCCATACCTGCGCGCCGGAATGTTGCACCATGCGACCCAAACGCTGAAAGAAGGGCCCGTGCGGACCCTGCAAGAACAGAAATACCCGTTTGTCACCAGTCAGCATGACCAAAAGACCTTTGGTGTCTTGATTTGCGCAGTATAGCGGGCATTTAGGCGAAATTAAGACGTGCCGCACCTTGCCTCAATGCGGGGTGAAGGATAGGTCCGAAGGAACCGCTGGATCAAGGAGTTTGCCATGTTTACAGGCATTGTCACCGATGTGGGCCGAATTCTGGAGGCTGAACAGCGCGGCGACCTGCGTGCGCGGATTGAGACGCGCTATGACATGTCCCGCGTGGATATGGGGGCGTCGATTGCCTGTGACGGGGTGTGTCTGACCGTTGTGGGCAAGGGGGATGGCTGGTTTGACGTCGATATTTCCGCAGAGACGGTCTCAAAAACCAACCTGACGTCCTGGGCACCCGGCAAGCGAGTCAATCTGGAACGGTCTTTGCGCGTGGGGGATGAGCTGGGCGGGCATATTGTGTCGGGCCATGTGGATGGCGTGGCGGAGGTGATTTCTCTGCAAGATGAAGGGGATAGCACGCGGGTGGTGCTGCGCGCGCCGGAGCATTTGGCCCGGTTTATTGCGTCCAAGGGATCTGTTGCGCTGAACGGCACGTCGTTGACGGTGAACGAGGTGGATGGGTGCGATTTTGGGATCAACTTCATTCCGCACACCAAGCAGGTGACGACCTGGGGCGATGTGGCAGTTGGCGATCACGTGAACCTGGAGATCGACACGCTGGCGCGCTACGTGGCGCGGATGCGGGAGATGGAGTGAATTTATCCAGACTTTGCAATAGGTTGCGCGGTCTGGATTTTAGGTATTTTTGACAAGAAAGAAGCGGGAGGGCGTTAGCCCTCCATGGCTTCGAGTTGGGTGAGGGCGGCGCGGAGTTTGGCGTCTTCTTCCTCGCGTAAGCTGAGATTTTCGCGGGCTTCCGCGACCACGTCTTCGGGAGCGCTTTCCACGAATTTGGGATTGTTCAGACGCCCGCGCAGGCCGCCGAGTTCTTTAGCGAGTTTGCCGAGGGTTTTCTCCAGACGTGCTTTTTCTTCTGCAACATCAATGACATCCGCCAAGGGCAGGCCAAAGCTGCCGCCGTCGACAGCGACGGTGATGCAGCCTTTGGGGAGGGTGTCGGTGAACGCGATATCTTCCACGCGGGCGAGGCGTTTGATCATGACGGCGTTGTTGGCCCATGCCGCTTTCCCTGCCTCATCCAACTCGGTGCAGAGGACGGGGATGGTGAGGCCCGCCGGCACGCGGACCTGTTGGCGGGCGGAGCGGATGGCCTCGATGGTGGAGATGACCCAGTTCATTTCCCGGTCGGCTTTTTTGTCAATGAGATCAGCGCCGTAGCTGGGCCAATCGGCGTGAACGAGCCTCTTTTCAGACGTGCCCAGCGTGCCCCAAAGCTCTTCTGTGATGAAGGGCATGATGGGGTGAAGTAGGATCAGGCATTGGTCGATGACCCAGGCCATTGTGGCTTGGGTTTCCGCTTTGGTTTCCGCGTCGCCATCGTTCAGGAGGGGCTTGGAAAACTCCACGTACCAGTCGCAGACCTTGCCCCAGACGAAGGCGTAAAGCGCGTTGGCGGCGTCGTTGAAGCGGAATTGGGAGAGGGCGTGATCGACCTCTTCCCGGACGCGGGCCGTCTCTCCGATGATCCATGTGTTAACGGTCTGACGGGCCGTCGGTATCGCGTCGGTATCACGTCGGTATTGCGTCGGTGCGATTTGTCCGGCGGTGGCTTCGTTAAGTTCTGCGAAACGCGCGGCGTTCCAGAGCTTGGTGCCGAAATTGCGGTAGCCTGCGATGCGCTGCGTCGACAGCTTCAGATCGCGGCCCATGGCGGCCATGGCGGTGAGCGTGAAGCGGACAGCATCGGCGCCGTATTCGTCAATGAGTTCGAGCGGGTCGAGGACGTTGCCGAGCGACTTGGACATCTTCTTGCCCTTCTCGTCGCGGACGAGGGCGTGGACATAGACATGGTCAAACGGCTTTTGGCCGACGACGGCCAGTTGCATCATCATCATGCGGGCGACCCAGAAGAAGATGATGTCAAACCCGGTGACGAGGACGGAGGTGGGGAAGTATTTTTTGAGTTCCTCAGTGTCCTCGGGCCAGCCGAGGGTACCGATGGGCCAGAGGCCGGAGGAGAACCAGGTGTCGAGGACGTCGGGGTCGCGCCAGACTGGATAAACCAGCTTGGTACTGTCTTGAGTCGCAGTGTAATCGCTGAGGCTCGCCGCCAGCATGTGCAACGCGGCCTCACGGCTTTCGACCTCGACAGCGGGCATGGTGGCCAGGGGTGTCGGAAGGTCGGCCAGTTGGCCACGAAACGAATTGGCGACATCATCAAACTGTGCGCCGCAAGCCATCAATGGGCTGACATGTCCCTCGTGCAGGAAGCTCAGCATCTCAGCGAGGTCAAGCGCGCCGTCCCCTTCGTCGTCCTTGAAGTCGGGCGAACTGAGGTCGAAGCCATACCAAACCGGGATCTGATGCCCCCACCAGAGCTGGCGGGAGATGCACCAGGGCTCGATGTTTTCCAGCCAGTTGAAATAGACCTTCCGGTCCTGCTCGGGCATGATGTTGGTGTCGCCGGAACGCACCGCCTCAATCGCGGGGCCCACGATTTTGTCGGTGTCGACGAACCATTGGTCCGTCAGCATAGGTTCGATCACGACCTTTGAGCGATCGCCAAAAGGCTGCATGATTGGCTTGTTTTCCACCATGGGCACGTCACTGGTGATGGTTTCGCCATCTTCGCCCGTTTCTTCCACAGTGGTCATGACGGCCAGACCCTCGGACGTGATCTGCTCCACCACCCGTTTGCGGGCCTCAAACCTGTCGAGGCCGCGGATGTCGTCGGGGACGAGGTTGAGGGTGTCGACTTCGGCCTCGGTGAACTCGGCGCCATTGGCGATGTCCTGGGCGCGGGCGGCGGCCTCGGCGTAGGGCGCACCGTCATCGCGCATCGCGCCTTTCGTGTCCATCAGGCGATACATCGGGATGCCGCCGCGAGAGGCGACGCCGTAGTCATTGAAGTCATGCGCGCCGGTGATCTTCACCGCGCCTGAGCCGAAGTTCGGATCGGGGTAATCATCGGTGATGATGGGGATGAGGCGGCGGTGCTCTTTGGGGCCAACGGGGATTTCGCAGAGCTTGCCCACGATGGGGGCGTAGCGTTCGTCACCGGGATGCACCGCGACCGCGCCGTCGCCCAGCATGGTCTCAGGCCGGGTGGTGGCGATAGAGATGTAGTCGCGCTCTTCCTCCAGCACGACATTCCCGTCCTCGTCTTTTTCGACATAGGTGTAGGTGGCACCCCCTGCGAGCGGGTATTTGAAGTGCCACATGTGGCCCGGGGTTTCGATGTTTTCGACTTCGAGGTCGGAGATGGCTGTCTCAAAGTGCGGGTCCCAGTTCACCAGCCGCTTGCCGCGGTAGATGAGGCCCTTGTTGTACATATCGACAAAGACCTTGATGACGGCGTCGTGGAAATTGCCATCTTCGCCGACTGGCGCGCCCGGGGCACCGGACATAGTGAAGGCGTTTCGGGACCAATCGCAGGAGGCGCCGAGACGTTTCAATTGGTTGATGATGGTGTCGCCGGATTCTGTTTTCCAGGCCCAGACTTTCTTGAGGAAGTCTTCGCGGCCCAGCTCGCGGCGGGAGGGTGCGCCTTCTTCGGCCAGTTTGCGTTCGACAACCATTTGCGTGGCGATGCCTGCGTGGTCCTGGCCCGGTTGCCAAAGCGTGTCGTGGCCGCGCATGCGGTGCCAGCGGATCAGGATATCCTGCAGCGTGTTGTTGAAGGCGTGGCCCATGTGGAGCGAGCCCGTCACATTGGGCGGCGGGATCATGATGGAGAAGGTTTCCGCGCCCGGTGCCGCGTTGGCGCCGGCCTTGAAGCAGCTTTCCTTTTCCCAGGTCTCGTAGATGCGGTTCTCAGCCGATTGTGCGTCGAATGTTTTGTCCATCGTCGTGCCTCATGCGTCGTTGGGGCGTGAGATAGCGCGTGTGGGGCACGAGGGGAAGCAGTATTGGGGGAAGCGGTTATGGGTTGCGAGGCGGGCGGTTCTGGGGAAGGGTTTGGGCATGACGGATGAGGATCATTACCCGGCGCGCTCTGCCTTGTCGCTGTTTTTGCGGATGGGCGGGTGGGTCGTGCTGATTTTCACGGTGGTGCTCGTGATCCTGTCGCTGATCGGGCAGATGATTTTCAACACGGCGGAGCGGTTTGAAGCGGAGGGGCGCGGTGCGGTGGCCGTGGTGGCGGATAAGTATGTCACGGAGAGCCGGAATTCGGATGGGGATCGGACGTATACATATTACTTCGTGCTCGATTTTGTGACCCAGCGGCGGGAGGAGATGCAGGTCACCAAATCGGTAGGCAGCGGGTATTACCGCGAGACGGATGTGGGGGGTGAATTGCCGATCCGGTATCTGGAGAGTGACCCGGAGACGGTGGAGGTGCAGGAAGGGGGTTATGCGCTGGGGGCGACGATCTTGCGCTGGGTAGCGCTGGCAATTGGGCTCTTGTGGTTGGCGGGGCTATGGCTGACAGGGCGCTGGACGGTGGAAGCGCTGCGGGCACGGAAGTACGGCAAGGTGGAAGAGGCCACGGTGGTGGAGGTGGTGAAGACCTCTGTTCGGGTGAACAACCGGCCGCGGTTTCGGATTGTATGGAAGGACAGTGACGGGCGCGAGGGGCGCAGCCTGTTGCGCAAGGCGGCGGATGTCGAGGGCTGGAATGGTCGGGATGCGATCCGGATTTACCAGGGGCTCAAACGATCCTGGTGGGCGCGGGATATCGGGGATCGGTGAGTGGACCTTTTCCCGCAGGGCGGTCAATCTCGCGCTTTGAACACAGGTTTGGCGCGTTTGGGCCAAGGCCGGATTAGGTATTTACGACAAGAAAGAAGCGAGGGTGAAGCGCCCTAACCCGAGAGGCTCGGCCAAGTCGAGCAGGGCGGCTTCTTCCTTGTACGGCCATCGGCTCCTCAGCCTGTACCGCCCTCGCAGCTTGCGTGAGATTGGTTAAGGAAACCTTTCCGGCTTCTTTCTTGTCACAAATACCTACGGCGATGGTTTAAACGTTTTTCCCGGCCCAGATTTTCTTGCGGCGGTCGCGCATCTCCACGTCGCCCTCGGGTGTGCCATTGTGGAAGGTGCCGAACCATTGGTCCCAAGGCGTCTCCCATGTGCCGTAATTGCAGTCGAAGAACTTGTGGTGGAGTTGGTGGAAGAAGTCTCCCAATCCGAATTTGGCCTTGCTGCCCAGTTTGATGTTTTCAAAACCGGCATGCGATGTGGGTGCGCCGATGAGGTGGTGGAAGATCAGGAACAGGACGTGGATGGGATGAGCCGACAGAAGGAAGAAGATCATCGTGTCGAACAGCAGAAAGAAACTTTCCACCGGGTGCATGGCCAGCCCTGACCATGGGCCGGTGTTGATGTTCTTGTGATGCCACGCATGGACCCACGTGTAGAGCTTGCCCACATGCAGCAGGCGGTGGAGCCAGTAGAAATGGAAGCCCGCCCAGATGGGGATCAGCAGGATGAGCGTGGTGAACCAGACGGGATTGTCTGAAAACGTGATCATGGACGCCCAGCCATTGGCGTAGGCGTGCCACATCAGGGCCTCCCAGAAGACAGTGAAGGCCAGCGCGGGTCCCAGGGTCCAGAACATGTTGTCCCAGACCTGGTTCTTGAAGTGAAACACCTTGGAGCCGCGCGCCATGGGGCGCATGTCGTAGCGGTACTCGTCCGACTGGGTGCGGTATTTCCAAAGGGCAAGATGCAGCCCGCCTGCGACGACCAAGAGGATCACCAGGTTGCGCAGCCAGATCTCAAAAATCCAATCAAAGCTGAGCGTTTCTGCCCGGGCCAGATCGGGAGTGAACCATGTCCAGACCACCCACGCGGCCACCAGGTAGAGAAAGCGTTGGGCGACAGGGTTCCAGCTGCGCAGCAGGTAGGCCAATGAGGCCAAGGGTTTGGCGGGCCAGTCCCAATAAGGGGCCGGTTTGATGGGGAGGGCTGGCGTGTAGTTCCAGACCTTGCGGGGCGCGCGTTTGGGTTGGGTGTCGCTCATGATCGCGCGCCCTTGTCTGCGTGCTAACCGGCAGCGGCGCGCTGGGCGGCCACCTCCGGGTCGACAAGGGGTTTGCGGGTGTCCCAGTCGATCACGTCCTTGGAATAAGGTTCGCGGGCAAAGACCTCTTCGACCATGGGGGCGAAAAACTCCAAGGGCAGCGTGTCGTAATCGGGGTCGAAACTGGCCTGATCCCAGCGTTCGCAGAACTGGGCGCAATCATCGAAAAAGCGATGGCCCGCGTGACGATCGCGCTTGTTGGGATCCATGCCCTCGAGGTGATGGCCGTAATAGACCATCTGGAAATCCCCATGGGTTTCCACGCACCAGCGGCATTGTTCGCGCACGAAGGGTTTCAGGATCGTCGCCGCGTATTCGTCATGGTTATAGGGCGCGTAGATGTCGCCGATATCGTGCAGAAGCGCGGACACAACCCAATCGATATCCGCCCCGTCGCGCCAGGCGCGGGTCGCCGATTGTACGGAATGGCCAAGGCGCGTGATCTGGTAGCCCGACAGCCCCTCATCCAGTTCCACAAGCGCTTTCAGAAGGCGTTTGGCGGTGTCCTTGGTGTGGTCGATTTCATGGGCGGTCAGGAATTCATAGTCTTCCTTGGTGCCGTCTTTCATCTGGGTGAAGCTGACTTTGTCCATGCTGGCGTCCCTTGTCTCAAGAATAGAGTCCCTGTCCCTCTGCGGTCGCGCCATTCATGAGCGCGGCGCTTTGGGCGTCACGGATTTCATCGTAGAGCGCGAGGGAGGCGGGCGTAAAGGGGGCCGTGGGGGGCGTGAAATTGATGAAATTGCCGGTGCGGTCGGCACCACGGGCGAGGATGGCGTAATCCTTGGTCGCGACCTGTTGGGCGATTTGCGGCGTACAGTAGCGGATGGCCACGGCGATGCGGCGGTCATCGGTCACGTTGGGGCCGGAGCCGTGGATCATGAGGCCGTGATGGAGGGACATTTGACCGGGCTGAAGTTCGGCAGGGACGCGATCTTCTTCGGCCACGTCGACTTTGATTTCCTGCCCTCGCGACAACAGGTTGTTTTCGTCATAGGTGTCCTCATGCGGGAGGATCGGGTTTTTGTGGCTGCCCCGCACGAAATTCATGCAACCGGACGCCGTGGTCGCGGGGCTGAGCGCGATCCAGGCCGTCATAAGCTGATCCACCGCGCCGAAACCCCAATAGGTGAGATCCTGATGCATGGAGACGATGGATTTGGTGTGGGGTTCCTTGATGAAGAATTCCACGGACCAGATCAGGATATCAGGGCCAAGGATGCCCTCGATCACGTCGAGCACGCGGGGGTCGGCGGCGATCTTGTGGGCGATGGGCATCACGCAATGGGCGTTGACGCGTTTGTAGGTGTTGAGCGGGTGAGGGAGATCGGCGGCAAGATAGGTGTCTTCAAGCTCCTCCAGTTCGGCGCGCAGGGTTGCGGCCTCCTCAGGGGGCATCACGGGGATGGGGCGCAAGTAGCCTTCGTCGCGGTAGCGGGTGATGTCGGTGGGGTCGAGAAGACCTTGGCTGAGGGGGACGGCGTCAAGCATGTGTTGCTCCGGCAATAAGATTTGCATGAGAGTAGCGGACGTGGTGCGTTTTCAAAGCGGTTCTGCTGGACGCTGAGCGTAAGTTGAACTTATGCTCGCGAGATGAGTATTTCGGTGCCTTCCCTCAATTGGTTGCGCGTGTTTGAGGCCGCTGCGCGGTTTCAGAGTTTTGCGCGGGCAGCCGAAGAATTGAACATGTCGGCGGCGGCTGTCAGTCAGCAGGTGCGGGCGTTGGAGGATCGGGTGGGGGCGCCGCTCTTTACCCGGGCCGCGCATTCGGTGGCATTGACGGATTTGGGGCGGGCCTATTTGCCGATTGTGCAGCAGTCTTTGCTGACATTGCAGAATGCGACCGAAGGGCTTTTTGGAGAGGCGCGGGCGCAGCAATTGCATGTGCAGGCGGAATTGCTTTTTTCCCACGGTGTTTTGGCGCGGGGGTACCGGGCGTTCACCGACGCGCATCCGCAGATTTCGCTGCTGCTGAGTTCGACCCTGCATGCGGTGGAGATGGGGCAGGGGTATTTTGACCTACGCATCGTCTTTGGCAGCCCGCTTTTGCACGAAGGTGACAGTGATTTTCTGCTGGCGGAGCGGCTTTATCCTGTGGCGCGGGCAGACATTGCGGAGAGGATAGCAGAGCCGCAGGATTTGCTGGGTCATACCTTGATCGAGGTGACCACGCATCGGGCCGGTTGGGCCTACGTGCTGGAAGAGATGGGGCAGGGCGCGGGGGATGTGCGCTTTGCCTATGCCGATAGTTCCCTCGTGGCGATGGCCATGGCGGCAGAGGGCGTGGGGGTGGCGCTGGCCCGGTCGCCGATGAGCGACAAGGCGGCAGCGGGGGCTGGGTTGGTGCCCTGTTTGCCGGGGTTTGAAACGGCAGGGCGGGAGGGGTATCATCTGGTCTATCCCGAACGCGCGGCGCTGCGGCGTCCGGCGCGGGTGTTTCGGGAGTGGCTTTTGTCGTTTTGTGAGGGGTTGTGAGCCGCTCGTCCGCCCTTGCGGGCCGTCTCGCTCGCGCGTATAGGCGCGGTTTGAACCCGTAGGAGACCGACCATGCACGGCAGCGCCAATGTGAACATCATGATCAAGGCCGCGCGCAAGGCAGGCCGGTCGCTGGTGAAGGATTTCCGCGAAGTGGAGAATCTTCAGACCACGATGAAGGGGGCAGGGGATTTCGTGAGCCGGGCCGATATTGCCGCCGAGGCGATCCTGAAAGAAGAGCTGATGGGTGCACGCCCGACCTATGGCTGGCTGGGCGAGGAAGGCGGCGGTGAAGACGGCGAGGACCCGACACGACGCTGGATCGTGGATCCGCTGGATGGGACGACGAATTTCCTGCACGGGCTGCCCCATTGGGCAGTGTCTATTGCCTTGGAACATAAGGGTAAAATCGTGGCGGGCGTGATTTATGACGCTGCCAAGGATGAGTTGTTCTGGGCCGAGAAGGGCGAGGGTGCGTGGCTCAATGAGAGCCGGTTGCGCGTGTCGGCCCGGAGCCGGATGATCGAGGCGATCTTCGCGACTGGCGTGCCGTTTGCCGGACATCGCGATTTGCCGGCGACCCTGGCGGATCTGGCGCGGTTGATGCCGGCCTGCGCGGGTGTGCGGCGTTGGGGATCGGCCGCGCTCGATATGGCTTATGTGGCCGCTGGCCGTTACGAGGGGTTTTGGGAGCGGAGCCTGAATGCGTGGGATGTGGCCGCGGGTGAGATCATCGTGAAAGAGGCCGGGGGGCTGATCGAGACGGTCACCGGCGAGGGCAGTGTCGTCGAGACGGGCGATGTGCTTTGCGCCAACGAGGCGATTTTCGAGAAATTTGCCAAGGTCATCCGGGACTGACGTCACTTGCGGGGGACGCGGGGGATCGTGGTTCTGACGTATTTGTACTTTGCCTCCGGGTGGGGTGGTGCGCCGTGCGTGGCCTCCCAGAACCGTGTGCCGCCGAGGCGGAGAAAAAGCGGGAGTGCGAGCACGACGCCCACCATGAAGCCGCCGATATGGGCCCAGTAGGCGATGCCGCCGCCATCCGCGCCGGGATTGGCGAAACCGCCAAAGAACTGGAGCGCCAGCCAGATGCACAGGACGATCCAGGCGGGGATCGGTAAGATGCGGAAGAAAATGACGAAGAAGACGAAGATGTCGACGCGCGCCTTGGGGAAGAGCAGCAGATAGCCACCCATGACGCCGGCGATGGCGCCCGAGGCGCCGACGGTTGGAACCGTGGAATAGGGGGCGGCCGCGACATGGATCAGGGCTGCGCCAACGCCGCAGGCCAGATAGAAGAAGAGGTATGTCACATGCCCCATCTTGTCTTCGACATTGTCGCCGAAAATCCACAAAAACAGCATGTTACCGGCCAGATGCATCCAGCCACCATGGAGGAATATGGAGGTGAGGATCGTGTGCTGGTTGACACCTGATGTGATCGCGCGGGGGACCATGCCCCAGTCCAGAAAGAAGCGGAACAGCGCGCGGTCATCGGGGTAGGCCGACCAGTAGGCGAGGAAGATCACGATATTGGCGGCCAGCAGCGCGTAGGTGACGTAAGGCGTGCGGCCGGAGGGGTTGTGATCGCGGATCGGGAACATGAGGGCAGACTGCTTTGGGTGCACAGGAGGGTCAAGAGTTGGGCTGCACCCCGGCGCGGAATCAAGGCGCTTGCGCCGCCGCGCCGTCGTCCTACGCCCAACAGGCGATTGCAGGCAATCGGCTGAGAGGCGGGCCGCGCCCGGGGCCTGGCGAAGGCGCTCTGATTGTCGAAAAAGCCGGGTTTCTTGAACCGTCTTCACAACCTTTATCACCCCCGTTCAAAGAACCGAAAAAATGACGGGTTGCGACCCGATTTTGCCGTTCTTTTGCTTTTGAATACCGGCTTTGGCGTTATGTTCACGAGCAACGGTTTTAGCGCGAAGGGACCGAAGCCCCATGTCCAGCGATCCTCTTGTTGTTTTCACACCGTCGGGCAAACGCGGGCGTTTCCCGGTGGGCACGCCCGTGCTGACGGCCGCGCGGCAATTGGGCGTCGATCTTGACAGCGTGTGTGGCGGGCGCGGGATTTGTTCCAAATGTCAGATCACGCCGTCTTATGGAGAATTTCCAAAACATGGCGTCACCGTCGCTGATGACGCGCTGAGCGCTTGGAACGAGGTGGAAGAACGCTATGACAGCAAGCGGGGGCTGAAAAAGGGCCGTCGCTTGGGCTGTCAGGCGCAGGTGATGGGCGATATCGTCATTGACGTGCCTCCCGAAAGCCAAGTGCACAAGCAGGTGGTGCGCAAGGCGGCCTCTGCCCGGATCATCGAGATGGATGCGGCCACGAAACTCTACACCGTGACCGTGGAAGAGCCGGATATGCACGAGCCCTCGGGTGATCTGGAACGGTTGGAGGCCGCGCTGAAGGGCCAAGGCATGGAAGACATGCTGCTGCCGGAGATCAGCCTGCTGGGCAAGTTGCAGACGGTTCTGCGCAAGGGCAAGTTCACGGTGACCGTGGCGATCAACAAATCCCATCAGGACCGCGCCGCGCGCGTGCTGGACATTTGGCCGGGGGAGTACACGGGCGGTATCTACGGGCTGGCCATCGATCTTGGGTCCACCACCGTGGCCGCGCATTTGACGGATTTGAAGACAGGCGAGGTCATGGCCTCGTCCGGCATCATGAACCCGCAGATCCGCTTTGGCGAAGACCTGATGAGCCGGGTGTCTTACGCGATGATGAACCCCGGTGGCGATGTGGAAATGACGCGCGCCGTGCGCGAAGCGATCAACACGCTGGCCGAAGAGATTGCAAAGGAAGCCGAGATTGCGCCTGACCTGATCATGGAGACGGTGTTTGTGTGCAACCCGGTGATGCATCACCTGCTGCTTGGGATTGACCCGGTGGAATTGGGGCAGGCGCCCTTTGCGCTGGCCACATCCGAGAGCATGACGATTGATGCCAAAGACCTTGAGTTGAGCGCGCTGAACCCTCGCGCGCGGGTTTACGTGTTGCCTTGTATCGCGGGTCACGTGGGCGCGGATGCCGCCGCCGTGGCGTTGTCGGAGGAACCCGGCAAATCGCTCGATCTGGCGCTGATCGTCGACGTGGGGACCAATGCGGAGATTTTGCTGGGTGACCGGAGCCGGGTGCTGGCCTGTTCGTCGCCCACGGGGCCTGCTTTTGAGGGCGCACAGATTTCATCCGGGCAGAGGGCGGCCCCCGGCGCGATCGAAGCCATTCGGATTGATCCGGAAACCAAGGACCCGCGCTTCCGCGTGATAGGGTCGGACAAGTGGTCCGACGAGGAAGGCTTCGATGAGGACATCGCGGGCACCGGCATCACCGGGATTTGCGGGTCAGGCATCATTGAGGCCATCGCGGAATTGCGCATGGCGGCGTTGATGGATGAAAGCGGGCTCATCGGGTCGGCAGAGCAGACGGGCACCTTCCGCTGTGAACCCGACGGGCGGACGCATTCCTATCTGGTCCATGATGGAACAGCTGCGGGCGGGCCGCGGGTGACGGTCACGCAAGGCGATATTCGCGCCATTCAGTTGGCGAAATCGGCGCTCTATGCGGGTGCGCGGTTGCTCATGGATGAACGCGGTGTGGACAAGGTGGATCGCGTGGTGCTGGCCGGCGCCTTTGGGGCGCATATTTCGGCCAAGCACGCGATGGTGCTGGGGATGATCCCGGATGTGCCGCTGGACCGGGTGACCAGCGCGGGGAACGCGGCGGGCACGGGCGCGCGGCTGGCGTTGTGCAATGTGGGCGCGCGCAAGGAGATCGAGAGCGTTGTGCGTCAGATCACCAAGGTGGAACCGGCGATTGAACCAAAGCTCCAGGAGCATTTCGTGAATGCCAACGCGATCCCGCCCAAGAGGG
>CAYMEC010000003.1:79926-103299 GCA_964389425.1 uncultured Roseovarius sp. | reverse complement strand
TCGGCATGGCCATGGGTGATCAACGCTCGGTCGACGGGACGCCAGGGGTCGATGAAGAAATCACCAGCAGGGCAGTAGATGCCTTGAGGTTTGAATTGCAGGACCATTGGCCAAGAATAGCCCGGATAACGCAATGCGCCAGAGGGGCCTTCCGGTTAAGTCGCGGCCCGCTTGAGCATGCGTGCTCGGTTCATAAGCCCTTAAAAAGTTAGCGAAATCGGGTCTTACATCTGGTGCAATGCTTTTGAGGTCTGTAGCCTTTCCAAACGTCGCGAACTTGAGGCCAATGGGGGGTCCATGCGTTTTTTTAATCTTTTGTCCGATCATGGTTCTGACCTTGCGCAGGGCGGGGCGGCGGCCAAGCAGGCCCGCAACCGCATCCTACAGGAAGCGTTTTCTCAATTGCGCGCCGAGCAGACCGATATCGGTGACATGGCGGACACGCTGGTTCACTTGGACGTTCAAATTCTTGAGTATCTCAAGCAATCCGGGTCCGATCCTGCGGTCATCATAGGGCAGACCAAGGACCCACGCGCACCGTCAGAACGGTTCAGTGCCGTTATGGAGCGGCATTTCCCCGATCTTATGAGCAAGGACAAAGCGGAACGCGCGCAGGGATTGATCCTGCAAGAGATCATGGGCCAGATGGTCACCGAGGGGGCAGATATCGGTGAGATGGCCGAGGTGTTGTCGAAAATTGACAGGGGCTTCAAGATCAGCAATGCCGCTATGAAGAACGTCAGAGAAGCAGCTGAGGCCCCAAAGCCCGCGTCCCCGCCCAAGAGTGCACGCAAAGCATCACCCAAGCCTGCCCCGAACGCCGAAACGTCTTCCAAACCACGTTCGAGGCGCGCGGAGCGGCGGGCCCGGCAGACGGAAGGGGGTGGCGCGAGCGGTGGCCGTCTCGCGCTTGTCGGTCTATTGGGTACGGTCGCGGTTCTTGGGGCGATGTTCGGGTCGCCCATTCTGTCGGCCCTTACCGTGAAAAACAGTGGTGTGCCCAGCGTCTACACGGCCTCATATGCGGGTCTGAATTACAACCCGCCGACTTACGCGCCGCCAGCGCTGAATGATGTCGTGACAGCCCCGTGGGGGGAGGGGCGCATTGTCTAT
Organism: uncultured Roseovarius sp.; assembly: GCA_964389425.1. Taxonomy (GTDB): domain Bacteria; phylum Pseudomonadota; class Alphaproteobacteria; order Rhodobacterales; family Rhodobacteraceae; genus Roseovarius. The sequence goes on along the minus strand of CAYMEC010000003.1, from coordinate 102,186 downwards.
GTCGGGGAGATTTTTGGTACGAGCGGCGGCTGCATCGAGTACGGGCGGTTTTTTATGGTTGTCGAATACGAGGCCAAAGATCGGGCGCTGGGCGATGGGCCATGGAGCGACGATGACGTGTCCGATATTTTGGCCAAGAAGGAGCCGTGGTTCGTTATTGAGACCGATTTTGACGCGATCCTGGCGCATTCCGAAGATCCGCGTCTGGGGCTGGCGCGGCCGATTGGGTATCAGTCGGCTGTTTTGCTGGAACTTGAGCGGGCGAAGAGGCTTCAGTACGACAAGTCCAGCGGGCTGTGCTGGAACGATGATTTGAGGGACGGTGTGACTTATCCCTCGCCGCGTTCGGCGAAGTAAGGTTGGTGCCTTTCGCAACCAAAAAAATGTGAGACCATCGGGGTGCATGCGGTTTTTTGAACTTTTGTCTCATCACGGGCCAGAGCTTGCCCAAGGGGGGGCTGCGGCAAAGCAAGCCCGTTCGCAAATACTACAGCAGGCGTTTTCGCAATTGCGAGCTGAGGACGTCAGGATCCAGGACATGGCGGGCCAGTTGGTCGCGTTGGATGGCCAGATCCTTGACTACCTCAAGCAATCCGGGGTCGATACAGACGCGATCAAGGCAGAGGCCAAGGACCGCCGCGCCCCCGCGGAGCGATTCAGCGCTGTGATGGAGCGGCATTTTTCCAACCTGATGATCAAGTCGAGATCGGAACAGGCGCAGGCCTCGATCCTTCAGGAGGCGATGGATCAGATGATCGCGGAAGGCGCGGACATCGGTGAAATGGCGTCTGTTCTGGAAAAGCTGAACGATGGGTTCAACTTCGCCCGCGTCGCGGCCACTGGTACCCCTGAGGCCCCGAAACCCGAGCCCAAACCGGCACCAAAACCCGAGCCCAAACCCAAAGCAGAACCTTGGAAGCCCACCGGTTCGGGACCGGATGGCGTCTACCGACCTGTGCCGAGCCGCAATCGGCGGGCCAAACGGGAGGAGAAGGCAAAGTCCGGCTGGGGCGCGGGCCGTATTGCCATTGTCGCGGCTTTGGGGGCGGCGGTGGTTTTTGGCGGCATCTTCGCCACGCAGACCCCATCAGAGGGTAACGGTGGTTTGAAAGACGCGCTTGCACCTGTTGTGTCTGCCTTGTCGGGCAAACCGGATGGCTACGAGAATGTTTACATGGCCTACTATTTTCCAGCGGCTGATGGGCCGCTCAAGCTGAATGCTCGCAGTACCCAGGAATGGGGGCAGGGGCGGCTTGTGCATATCGCGGAGCTGTACGGCGATGGCGGGGGGTGTGCCAAATACGGAGATTACTGGTTCTTCGTGATCGAGTTCTCTGCAGAGAAGCGCAAACAAGGCGAGGGGCCATGGAGCGACGAGGACATCGCGAAGATGGTCGAGCGGAGAAGGTTTGTTGCGTTTGAAACCAGATTTGAGGCCGCATTGGCGCATTTCGGCGACGGCGGTAATGGTCTGAGACCCCCCACGGGGTATCATGCCTGGGTTTACTCGGATATCGACAGGGCCATGCGGAATTCGCCGGATGGGTTGTGCAAGCGCGATGATGGGCGGTTGCCGGTCTACACGAAGGCGCAAACCGTGCAGTTCTAGGCGCTACCCCACTGTTATGCCGGGGGCCTGAGCAGATCTTAGAATTTTAGGTGTAAAAACTGCGCGCTTCGGGCTGCGTCAGCTTGCGGTTACGTCTTGCTGAGCGTGGTGTGCATTCAGGTAATGCTGCGCGATCATGTCCGTCATGCGCATGCGGGTTTCTGCGTCTTCCATCAACAATTCATGCCGCCCCTCGGGTTCTACATGCAGGGTGCTGCCCGGCCAGCGGGCCATGCGGTCGCGGATGCGGGATTGTTCGACGATGGCCTCCTCGCTGCCCATGATGGTCAGGCAGGGCAAATCGGGTGAGGGGCGGCGCGTGAGCGCGCGGGTCTCAGACAGGGCCTCATAGAGCCAGTTGAGCGTGGGTGCGCCGACCTTGAGTTCGGGCCGGGTGGTGAACTGATCACGCATCAGTTGGTAATGGGTGGCGTCGCGCGTCAGCGTGTTGGTGTCAAAGGGCTCCGCCAGCGGAAAGGGTACAGGACCTGTTGTTGTCGGCGGGTAGCGGTGGCTCAGGCCCACAAAGCGGGACAGAAAGCTCAAGCCCCACATGAAAGGGCGCAGGGCGGGGGAGGCGGCGATGCCCCACATCGGGCCGCTGAAGGCGGCGGATGCGACAGGCAGGCCTTCCATCACCGCGCGCAGGCCGATGGCGCCGCCCATGGAATGCCCCAGAACAAACCAGGGTTTGGGGAGATCGAGGGTGCGTGCTTGGGTCACGAGGGCCGCAACATCGCGTTGATAATCGGGGAAGCGGCGGACATGACCCGGCAGGGGGTCAGCCAACAGTCGGTCAGAGATACCCTGACCGCGCCAGTCCATGGCGATGGCAGCGATGCCGTGGCGGGCCATGTCGCCCGCCACAGGCGCGTATTTTTCGATATACTCGGATCGGCCCGGGAAGATCAGGAGGGTGCCTTTCGCGCCATCCGTTTCCCAAAGACCTACGCGCAGTCGCACCCCGTCATCTGCGTGGATCCAGACCGTCTGCGCAGCAGGGCCTTCCGGTACGATCTCCGCAAAATAGGGGGCGTTCGACATCCAGTTACGCGAGTGCGCTGCCCAGTTTCATGGCCGCGCCCATATCGCCATCGACCTTCAGCTTGCCCTGCATGAAGGCGCTGGTGGGGTCCATGTCGCCGTCGATGATGGACTGGAACGTGTCGGCATCTGCCGTGAGCGTCACATCGGTGTCGTCATCGCCCGCGCGCACGCCATCCGCGTCCACAACAATGGCACCTTCGCCTTCGATTTCGAACTTCGCGGACCCGTCGAACCCGTCGCCCAGTTTCTCTGACAGGGCGGCAACGGCGCTGTTGATCATGTCACTCATGGTAAAATCCTTTCATAAATCCATTCTCGGGGTTTGATTCCCGGACAGGACAGTTACATTCCTATGTGTTATGCCCCTGCAAATCCCATTTCTCAAATGTACCGTTGCGTCGCTTTTGTCCACCATGGTTTTGGGCGCCTTTCTGGCGAGTCCCGCCTGGGCGGTGAATGAAGCGCGGCTGGATGATTTGTACATGCAGCTCAAGGATGCCGAACGGGCCGAGGCGCTGCGTCTCGCACGCGAGATCGACCGCGAGTTGGCCAATTCGGGTTCGCCCGCCATGAACCTGCTGTTGAAGCGCGGTGATGACGCCATGGAGGCGGGGGATTTTGAGGCCGCTCTCAATCATTTCACCGCGCTCACGGATCATGCGCCTGACTTTGCCGAAGGCTGGCACCGCCGGGCGCAGGCTTTCGTGGCGCTGGAGATGTACGGCCCCGCCGTGGCCGATCTGGAACGCGTGCTGGATTTTCGCCCGCGCCACTATGATGCGATTGCCACGCTCGGTGGGATCCTCATCCAGATCAACAAACCCGAACTGGCGCGCGATGCATTTGAAGCGGTGCTGGAGATCCACCCCCATCACCCCGATGTCCTTGAAGCGCTTGAGGTGATCGGCCCGCAGGTCGGCGGTACGCAACTCTAAACCTTCAGCGAGGCGCCTATGGCGGAGACGGCAAGGACCCTTGCGGTTCTGGGGCCCACCAACACGGGCAAGACCCATTACGCCATTGAGCGGATGCTGGGCTATCCAAGCGGGATCATCGGGTTGCCCCTGCGGCTGCTGGCGCGGGAGGTCTATGACAAGATCGTCGCCCTGCGGGGCCCGAGTGTGGTTGCGCTGATCACCGGGGAAGAACGGATCGTGCCGGAGCGGGCCAAGTATTGGGTCTGCACGGTGGAAGCGATGCCCGAGGGTATGGGCGCCGATTTCGTCGCGGTCGATGAAATCCAGCTGTGTGCCGATCCGGAGCGCGGCCATGTATTCACCGACCGGCTGTTGCGGATGCGGGGCCAGAAAGAGACCCAGTTTCTGGGCGCGGGCACCATGCGCGGGGCGATTGCCGATCTGGTGCCGGGGGTCGAATTCGTCGGCCGTCAGCGGATGTCGCAGCTTGCCTATACCGGATCGCGCAAGATCCCCAAGCTGCCGCCGCGGAGCGCCATCGTGGGGTTTTCGGTCGAAAACTGCTACGCGATTGCCGAACTTATCCGCCGTCAAAAGGGCGGGGCCGCCGTGGTGATGGGTGCGCTGTCCCCGCGGACACGGAACGCGCAGGTCGATCTCTATCAGAATGGTGAGGTGGATTACCTCGTGGCGACGGATGCCATCGGGATGGGGCTGAACCTGGACATTGATCACGTTGCCTTTTCGGGGCTGTCAAAGTTCGATGGCCGTCGGATGCGCGGGCTGATGCCTAATGAACTGGCCCAGATCGCAGGGCGTGCAGGCCGGGGGATGTCGAACGGGACATTTGGTGTGACGGGTGAGGCACCGCCTTTGGATGAAGAAGTGGCGCAGGCCATCGTGGATCATCGCTTTGCCCCGATCCGCAAGCTGGAATGGCGCAATGCCGCGCTGAATTTCGGCCATCTGGACGGGCTGATTGCCTCGCTGGAAGAAAAACCCGCCCATGCCAAGCCGAAGATGGCCGATCGTCTGGCACGCGCGCGCGATGCGGATGATCTCATTGCGCTCAAGACCCTAGCCGCTCAGCCAGAGGTGCGGGCGCGGGCCTCGGACGGGGCGTCGATCAAATTGCTCTGGGAGGTCTGCCGCATTCCTGATTTTCGTGGTATAAGTCAGGCAGAGCACGCGGGACTTCTTGAAACCATCTACGGCGATCTGCACCAGCATGGTGAGGTGTCGGAGGATTGGTTTGCGCGGCAGGTGAAGCGCATTGATCGGCCGGATGGCGACATTGACACACTGTCGAAACGTTTGGCCTATATCCGGACGTGGACTTACGTGGCGCAGCGCAAAGGATGGGTGCGTGACGAAAGGCATTGGCGTCAGGCGACGCGCGCTGTAGAAGACCGCCTGTCAGACGCGCTGCATGACGCGCTGACAAAAAGATTTGTGGACAGGCGCACCTCGGTGCTCCTGCGCCGGTTGAAGCAGAAGGAGGCCATGGTGGCCGAAGTGAACGACAGCGGTGAAGTGACGGTAGAGGGCGAATTTGTCGGCCGTCTGGATGGGTTCCGCTTCATTCAGGACAAAGCAGGTGCCGGACAGGAAGCCAAGGCGTTGGCGCAGGCGTCGTTGCAGGCACTGGCGCCGCATTTCCATCTGCGGGCGGACCGGTTTTACAACGCGCCGGATACGGAAATTGATTTCACCGAACAGGGCGGCCTGATGTGGGGCTCTGATGCCGTGGGCAAACTCACGCCCGGGTCCGATCCGCTGAAACCCGTGGCCGAGGCCTTTGTGGATGACGCGGCAGGGCCGGACGTGATCCAGAAAGTGCAGCGCCGGTTGCAGCATTTCATCGATCGCAAGGTTGCGACACTCTTTGAGCCTTTGCTGGCGATCTCCAGGGATGAGACCCTGACGGGGCTTGCGCGCGGTTTTGGGTTCCAGATGGTGGAACAGTTGGGCATCATTCCGCGGGGTGCGGTCGCGGATGAGGTCAAGGCGCTGGATCAGGATGCCCGCGCAGTGCTGCGCAAGCATGGCGTGCGGTTCGGGCAGTTCACAATTTTCATGCCGCTTCTTCTGAAGCCGGCGCCGACCCGTTTGCGTCTGGTGCTGTGGTCGCTGGCCAAGGGGTTGCAGGATTTCCCCGAAGCGCCGCCGCCTGGGCTGGTGACTGTGCCGGCGGGCGCGCCGGGCGACACACCTGAAGGGTATTTTGCCATGGCGGGTTACCGCGCAGCAGGCGAACGGGCGATCCGGATAGATATGCTGGAACGGCTTGCCGATATGCTGCGCGTCGAAGACAGCCGGGCAGGTTTCGAAGCCAAGGCGGATATGCTCTCGATCACGGGCATGACGCTCGAGCAATTTGCCGACCTCATGCAAGGTCTGGGCTACAACGCCGAACGTGGCGAACGCGAGAAACAACGCGTCACCGCCGAAACTGCCGCGTCAGAGGCGGACGAGGCACCCGTAGATGATGCCGCGCCAGCGGCCACCGAAACCCCGGTGGACAGCGCCGAAGGCGCCACCGATACGCCCGCCGCCGAGGCGCGACCGGAAGGGAGCGAAGAGGCGGCAGCCGAAGGCGCAGAGACCGCTTCAGAAGACGGTCCCGAAATCGAGGTGTTCTACACTTTCACATGGGCGGGCCGAAAACAGGCACGCGGTCAGCAAAACCGACAGGCGCGCAAACCGCAAGCTAGGAAACAGGGCAAGACGTCCGGTGGCAAGGGTCCTGCCAAGGGCCCCAAGACCTACAGCGCCAAGCCCGGAAAATCCGACAAGATCGATCCCGACAATCCCTTCGCCGCAGCGCTGATGGGGCTCAAGGACAAATCCTGATGCGCACGGGTGCCGTGTGACCGACGACACGCGTGCAGACAAGATCCGGCTCGACAAATGGCTCTGGCAGGCGCGGTTTTTCAAGACCCGTTCGCTCAGCGCCAAAACTGTCTCGGGGGGGCATGTGCGCGTAAATTCCCTCAAGGTGGCCAAGCCGGCCTACGCGGTGGGCGAGGGCGATGTCCTGACTTTCCCGCAGGCACGGCGGATCCGTGTCATCCGCATTCTGGCCTGCGGCACGCGCCGTGGCCCCGCGCCCGAGGCACAGGCGCTTTACGAGGATCTGTCCTTACCCGAACCGACGCCCGATCCTGCACCCTCAGCGCCCAGATTTGAGGGCAAAGGGCGTCCCACAAAGCGGGATCGCCGGAAAATGGACGCAGATCGTTCCAACGGTATTGAATGAGTCCAAGTTGTGAATTACGTCGGACGTTGAGGATCGGGAAAGAGCACTCTCAATGACTTACGTGGTTTTGGACAATTGCATCGCGTGCAAATACACCGACTGTGTCGAGGTGTGCCCGGTCGATTGTTTTTACGAAGGTGAAAACATGCTCGTTATCCACCCCGACGAATGCATCGATTGCGGCGTCTGTGAGCCCGAATGCCCGGCCGATGCCATCCGTCCCGACACCGAACCCGATATGGAAAAATGGGTGGAATTCAATCGCAAGTATTCCATGATGTGGCCCAACATCATCTCCAAGGCGGATCCGCTGCCGGACGCAGCAGAGCATGACGGGGAGACGGGCAAATTGGAAAAATACTTCTCCGAAGCCCCCGGCGAAGGCGGCTGACGGGGCGCTGATTCGATTTCGCATCGGATTTCGCGTGCGTCCGAGGGCCAATTGGACCGCGTAATGTTCTGACAATAAATGATTTTTTGTCTGTGACGTGGTGCAATGCTTTCGGAAGGGCCATTTTTGTGTTATGGTTTTGTGACAAAGACACACCGCCAACTGTGATCCTGGGCCGCCCAAGACGGGCCGGACAGGGCATTTTGCGACGTAATCCACTGGCTCATCGGATGAACGGTCCCTGAGGCGGTGATTTTTGCGCCAAACGCCCCAGCCGTTTCAGCGATCACTGCACGAAGGAAAAGCTGTATGAGCAAGTCAAAAAAGTCCGAGTTCCGCCCCGATGATTATGTCGTCTACCCCGCCCATGGCGTGGGACAGATCGTGTCGATCGAGAGCCAGGAAATCGCGGGCATCGAACTCGAACTCTTTGTGATCTCGTTCGAGAAGGACAAGATGACCCTGCGGGTGCCGACGCACAAGGCGACCGAAGTGGGCATGCGTGGCCTGTCGAGTCCGGATGTGGTATCCAAGGCGATGACCACGTTGAAGGGCAAGGCGCGGGTGAAGCGCGCGATGTGGTCACGCCGGGCGCAGGAATACGAACAAAAGATCAACTCTGGCGATCTGATCGCGATTGCCGAGGTGGTGCGCGATTTGCACCGCACGGATGATCAGCGCGAACAGAGCTATTCCGAGCGTCAGCTTTACGAAGCCGCGTTGGAGCGTCTGACCCGTGAAGTGGCCGCCGTGGGTGGCGGGGACGAGGTTCTGGCCGCCAAGAAGGTCGATGACGTGCTGGTGTCCCGCGCGGCATAATGGCGTCGTCACGCAGCTTTGAAACCCGCGCTTCGGTGCGGGTTTTTTCATGCCAACAGGCTGAACAGGATCGCGATCTCGGCCAGTTGCTGCGTGGCGCCGAGTATGTCGCCGGTTTGGCCGCCGATCTTGGCACGCGCGATACGTGCGAGAAGGGCGGTGACCACCAAGGCCCAGATCAGGGCCATAACCCCGCCCCAGCCGGTGAAAATCAGGGCCACCAGCACGGCGATGCCAAGCGCCACAAGCGCGGTATCCCGGGCGACATCGCCTACTTGCGATGATAGCCCATCGGGTCGCGCATGGGGCAGGGCCCACATGACACCGGGCATCATCGCGCGGGAGGCGGTGGCGGCCACAAGGATCGCGGCGGCGGCGGTTTCGGGGCTGATTTCAAAGAGCATCCAGAGCGCGGCCCAGCGTGCGGCAAGCCCCAGAAAGAGTGCGATCACGCCGTAAGCGCCGATGCGGCTGTCTTTCATGATCTCAAGCCGTCGCTCCAGCGTCCAACCGCCCCACAGCCCGTCCGCGGTATCGGCCAGCCCGTCTTCATGCAGTGCCCCCGTGGCAATGACAAGCGTGGCAAGCGTGAGGAGCGCCGACAAGGGCGCCGGCAGGCCGAAGGCATGGCCCAAAAGACCGATGGCGGCGGCCAGAGCGCCCAGCACGGTGCCGGCCAGCGGATAGGCCCAGGCCGCAGCGGCCCCACGTGGCGTGTCATTGGACGGCACCGGCAGTCGGGTCAGCAACTGGATCGCGTCGACGATGTCAGAGGGCTGGATCAACGGGTCGTTTTTGGCCATGGGACATGCCTTTTTGACTATGCCCGGCCATCATGCCCGCGTTAAGCCTGTCGGGCAATTGTTCGCAAAGGAAGAGCCGCGTGAGTTTTGGGAAAATCGATGATATCCGGCAGATTTTCGCAAATTTGCCCGCATCCGATGCAACGGCGCGGGAGAAAGCGGAGGCGCGCAACGGGCAGTTGACGAAACCACCCGGCGCGCTGGGCGGTCTGGAAGAGTTGGCGCTTTGGTATGCGGAATGGCGGGGCGAACCGCGCCCGACGCTTGATCGCACACAGATCGTTGTATTCGCGGGCAATCACGGGGTGACGGCGCAGGGGGTATCTGCCTTTCCAGCGGATGTGACCGCACAAATGGTGGCAAATTTCGAAGCCGGTGGAGCGGCGATCAATCAACTTGCGGAGGCTTTTGGCGCGTCTTTGGATGTGCACGCGTTGAATCTGGACCAGCCCACGGGGGATATCAGCAAGGGGCCGGCCTTGAGCGAGGCGGCGTTTCTGGCCGCGTTCAACGCGGGTTGGGATGCGGTGAACCCGGACGCCCATCTGTTGATCGTGGGGGAGATGGGCATTGGCAACACGACCCCGGCTGCGGCCATGGCCTGCGCGCTTTTCGGGGGCGTGGCGGAGGACTGGACGGGCCGGGGCACGGGCGTGGATGATGCAGGGCTGAGAACCAAGGCCGCCGTGGTGGCTCGCGCGGTTGAGGTGAATGCCGGCTGCAAGGATGGGCTGGAGGTGCTGCGCTGCCTTGGCGGGCGCGAGATTGCGGCGATGGCCGGGGCGCTTCTGCGGGCGCGGGTGATGCGCGTACCGGTGATTTTGGACGGGTTCATTTGTTCCGTCGCGGCGGCGTCGTTGCAGGACATGGACCCGGGCGCGCTGGATCATGCCGTCGCCGGGCATTTGAGTGCGGAAGGGGCCCATGGGCACGTGCTGCACCATCTTGGCAAATCCCCGATCCTGTCGCTGGACATGCGATTGGGCGAGGCGTCTGGCGCGACGGTGGCGCTGGGCGTGTTGAAGGCGGCGGTCGCGTGCCATTCGGGGATGGCGACCTTTGCGGAAGCGGGGGTGTCGGAGGCGTAGCCGCCCATCCGCCCTGACGGGGGCTTTTGCTCAGGCCTGTTCGCGCTCTTCCTCGTCGATCTCTTCGGCTGCAGCGACTTCAAGCTGAGAGAGCAGCATGGTTTCGAGATCTTTTTCCAGTTCCATGGCGCGGGCGATGTAGGCGGCGTTCTCCGTCGTGGGGATGCTGGGATCCCAGAGGCTTGCCAGTTCGCGCACTGAATGGCGGTCGTGGTGGTAGAAGGTTTTTTGCAGCTCGGCCGCCTCGAATTCGGACAGGCCAAGATTTTCCAACACGTAGCGCCCGGCGCGGATGGAGCTGTCAAAGAGTTCACGCACGATATCATTGGCCCCGGCCTGATAGAGGCGGAACACATGCGTGCGGTCGCGGGCGCGGGCGATGATGTGGATGTCGGGGCGTTCGCGGCGGGCGAAGGCGACAAGCTGGGTCGTGGCCGCCGGGTTATCGAGGGCGACGACGAGCACCTTGGCCTTCTGGATCCCGGCCGCATGGAGAAGTTCGGGGCGGGACGGATCGCCCAGGAAACTCTTGATCCCGAAGCGACGCATGCGCTGGATCGCGTCAAGGTCGTGATCGAGAACCACGGTTTCAAACCCGCTGGAGCGGACCATGCGGTTCACGATCTGACCGAAGCGACCGATGCCTGCGATGATGACGGGGCCTTGGGTGTCAATCTCATCGGGGGCATGGTGTTCTGGCGTGTCCTCCATCCGGTGAGAGAGCCAGTCGTAGAGAATGAAAAGCAACGGGGTGATCAGCATGGAGATGGCGACAACCAGCAAGAGAAGTTCTGTCATCGCGGGGGGGATCACGTTTTGCTGGCTGGAAAACGCGATGAGGACGAACCCGAATTCGCCCGCCTGTGCAAGCGACAGGGTGAACAGCCACAGATTGCGTCCGCGCAACCCGAAGGCGCGGCCCAGCATGTAGAGGATGGCGCCCTTGATCAGGATGACGGCCAGTGCAAGGGCGATCACGGTGAAGAAGCTGCTGAAGAGGATCGCGAAATTGATGGCTGCGCCCACGGTGATAAAGAACAGTCCCAAGAGCAGGCCCTTGAAGGGGGCGATATCGCTTTCCAGCTGGTGACGGAATTCCGATGAGGCCAGAACGACGCCCGCAAGGAACGCGCCAAGCGCGGGCGACAGGCCCACGAGGTTCATCAGGAACGCGATGCCCACGACAATGAGCAGAGCCAGCGCGGTGGACATTTCGGGCAAGCGGGCGGAGTGAATGAATTTGAACGCCGGTCGGGTCAGGTAAATGCCTGCGAAAACAATCAGACCCACGCTGGCGATGGTCACAAGGGTCACGCCCCAGGCCGGAAGGGATTCCACGAAAGACATGGCCGCTTCGTGGCCTCCAACGGATTGGTCATCCGCGGCGCCACCTTCGCTGAGACGCTGCATGGTTTCGCCAAGGATCATGCCTGGGGTCTTGGGAAGGGCCAGAAGAGGCAGGAAGGCCAGCATGGGAATGACGGCAATGTCCTGGGCCAGCAGCACGGAGAACGCGGAACGCCCGCCGCCGGTTTGCATAAGCCCTTTCTCTGACAGGGTTTGCAGCACGATGGCGGTGGATGAGAGCGCAAAGATCATGCCGATGGCCAAGGCCACGCTCCATGGGATGCCAAAGAGGGCCGTGATCACCATGATCGCCAGCGTGGTGATGCCGATTTGCAGGCCGCCGAGGCCAATGAGTTTGTCGCGCATCTGCCAGAGCGCGCGGGGTTCGACCTCAAGCCCGATGAGAAACAGCATCATGACGACACCGAATTCAGCGAAATGCTGAAGTTCGACCGTTTCATCGCCGCCCACGAATCCCAGGATCGGGCCGATCAGGATGCCGGCGGCGATGTAGCCCAGCACGGAGCCCAGCCCCAACCGCGCCGCCAGGGGCACAGCGATCACCGCTGCGGCGAGGAAAATCGTGGCCTGAAAGAGAAAACCTTCCATGAGCGGTGCCCCAAGTGCTTGGCCGATCCGGGCGAACCGGCGTAGCCTTAAAGTACCGCATGTTCGGCGCGCTTCAAGATGGGAGCCGCGAAAGGGGCCGGAAATCAGGGTGTTGGGACGGGGCGTGCGGAAAGTTTGACGGGTAACATACGTTTACGCCTGGCCAGACAAGGCCCAAAGCAAGATCGCACAACGCGGCGCAGCGGAGAAAACAGCGAAATGTTTGGGGCTGCGGCTTTCGGTCTAGCTGTTGGGCATTTTCAGAACGACGGACTGGCCGCGCTTGATGTAGCGGAGTTCGCCATTGCCGATGGCGGCAACCTGACCACCGTCCAGTCGGTCGCCCACTTCGACTTTCTTGTAGCGCCCGTTGGGCAGCCGCACGAGCGCGCGACGGTTGTTGTCGGAGCCATAGACGCCGATGAGGTTCACGCGGCGCAGCGAGATCTGGTTGCGTTCGGTGGCCGCGCGGGCAACCGAAGCCGTGGTAGGAATGTCGATGGACACGCGCTGTTCCACGCTGACAGGCTCTGCGGCGGCGGTTTCGCGGGATTGTTCGACAAGGGCGGCAAAGTTTGACGGACGCGGGCGGGGTTTGAGAGAACTGGCGACGGCCTCGTCGGTGGCGTCTTCGAAGAGGGTTCCTTCGTCTTCGGGGGTGATCTCGGGGGAAATGCCCGCTTCGGCCAGCGCCTGTTCCTGTTCGCTTTGCGGGCGCAGGCGGGGGCGGATGGTTTGCAACTCGTCCAGCGTGCGGCCGCCATTGCCGGCGCGTTCGAAATCGTCCGAGAGGTCAGACGGCCGGGCGCGCGGGCGCAAGCCTGCGTCTGCGGTTATCACGGTTTCAGGTTCAGGGGTGAGCGCCACCTCAACCACCTCGGGTTCGGCGCGTTCAGGCGTTGCCGGCGGGACAAGCGGGGGCGGCCCGGTGAAGATGGTGAGCAGGCGGTCGGGCGTCACCGTGCCTTCGGGCGTGGCCAGAACGAAACCGCGCGCGTCGCGGGCCACGTTGTCGGTGGCGGGCGGCAGCGGGTTGCCGGGGATCACCGGTTGTGGCGAGGGCAAAAGTGCCGCCACCTGCGGCAGGGCCACTGCGTCGGAGAAATTCAGTTCCGGGTCGAGCGTGGTTTGGTAGACATCCTCGAATTGTCCGGCCAAAGGCGCGCGGGTGGCGTTGGGAGACATCTGCCAAATGCCGGTCGCGGCGTAGCGGGCGCGGGCCTCATCGGGGGACAGTTCTTCCGAGATGGGATCATTCGGGCCGAGGGCGTCGAGGGATTCGTCAGCCAGTTCTTCTATGTTGGGTTCCGGATCCTGCGGGAGGGCGGCAACCTCCGTGTCGGTCCCGGGGCTGACGGCTTCGGGCGCTTCGATGGCCGCCGGATCATCGGCGAACCGGACATCGTCGGAAGAGCGGAAGAGGCTGGAGAGCCCGCCATCGAGGAAAATCGCGGCCCATGCGGCAATGCCAACCAGCAGGAAAAGCAAGCCGGCGGTGAGCGCCAGTGCCAGAAAGCGCGGGTTGGTTTCCGTTGAGGCATTTTCGGGGTTGCGGGCCCCGAAGACAGTCATGCGCTGGCGTTCATCCTCAAACGCGCGCGCGGCGGTTTGTTGGGCCTCTGTGGGCGGGGCGGATTTTGGCCGCAGGTTGGTCGCGGCCCCGGCCATGCTGGCGGCGGCACCACGGGATTTGGTGAGACTGGATTTCAGGCCAGACTTGAGCCCCAAACCCAGCCCTGCGCCGATCTTGGAGCCGAGTTTGGCCTTGATCCCGGCAGAGAGCGCCGCACCGGAGGCTTTCGCTGCGGCCTGCGCCCGTTCGGCGGCGGACGGGCCGGATGATGGGGTCTCCGTTTTGCGTTGGGACAGGAACGCAAGCCGACCGGGATGATTTGAGGCCGGCGCAGAGGGCGCCGCTGTCGGGCGGATGGGCACGTCTGGTGCCTTTGGTGGCGCTGCGGGCGCCTTTGGCACCGGCGGAGCCTTGAACGTGTCGGAGCGCGCCTGGGCGACCGCGGCAAGGTCTTCGGGGGCGGGCTCCGGTGTTTTGGGGCCCGCGTCTGCGGGACGCGGCATCTCGGGCGCCGGGGCCGGGGCTGGGGGCGCCTTGCTGACAGGTGGAGAACCGGCCGGGCCGTCGGGGTTTGGCGTTTGTGTCGGCGGTTGCGTGGGCGTTGGGCTGAACCGGCTTTGCGGAAGGTCTGGGGCCGCGGGGCTGTCTGTTGATGTCGCCTTGCGCGCGGAGGCAAATGACATGGCCGGAATGGCGGCGGGTTGGTCTTCGGGCGGCTGCGCATCGCCTGCGTCGGGGGCAGGAGGTTCTGCTGCCGGGTCTTCGAGGGCGACGGGTTCCGGGGTGTCATGTTCCGGATCGGCCGGGGCGCGGCGGGCGGATTGGAAGCCGGTCGCGGGGGCTGGGTCAGCGGTTGGTTCCGGCGCTGTTTCGGCGACGGGCTCCGGTTCGGATTGCGGTTCGGGTTCCGGTTCTGGCAGCGTGGCCTTGCCGATTACCGTGACTGCCTCTTCATCCCGGGCCACACTGTCGCCGGGGGCCAGCACGTCGCCCGCGTGCACGGTTTCGCCAAAGAACGGTTCGCCCTGGAAGGCACCTTCATCCGGAACGGCCACGAAAGACAGCGGGCTGAACCCGTGATCAACGGCAAAACTTTCCGCCTCGGTCAGGGTTTCGATCGCCACGGCGGCAACGCAGACATCGCCGCCCGTCATGGACCAGTCATAGGCCAGTTCCGAGACGTGATATGGCGTCGCGCCATTCAGCGTGCTGCGCACTTGCGCCTCTAGAATGTCGATGTCGCGACTGTCGCTTTCGAATTGCAAGTAGCGTATCTGCTGGTTGGGGATCACCAGCTTGGTGGTGATTGCGCCATCTTCCAGCGTCTTGGCCTTGTCCAGCAGCGCCTTGAGTGCTCCCGCCAAATCGGGGTCGTTCAGAGGCACATCGCCGACGGTCAGCCAGCCGCCCTCGGACCGGTGCAGCAGACCGATCCCGTCAAAGGAAAGCGTAAGAGCGAAATTCGGTTTCATCGTCGGAACTTACAGACAAATTATAATGCACATTGATTTCGTGCCACCCGGGCAGACAGTAGGCGGACCAGCAGATTTTACATGACCTGTCGGCGGAGGCAAAGCAAAAGCCCCCCAGAAATATAGGTCTGGGGGGCGACAAATGCACCGAATTGCGGGGAATTGATCAGGCGTTTGCCTTTTTCAGGGCCTGATCAAGGTCGGCTATGATGTCATCGGCGTCTTCAATCCCGATAGAGATTCGCACCACGTTGGGCGCGGCGCCCGCGGCCGTTTGTTGTTCGGCCGTCAACTGGCGGTGGGTGGTGGACGCCGAGTGGATCACCAGCGATCGAGTGTCGCCCAAGTTCGCGACGTGGCTGAAGAGCTCCAGGTTGTCGACCAGTTTGACGCAGCCTTCGTAGCCCGACTTGAGCGCGACGGTGAACAGGCTGCCCGCACCTTTGGGG
Organism: uncultured Roseovarius sp.; assembly: GCA_964389425.1. Taxonomy (GTDB): domain Bacteria; phylum Pseudomonadota; class Alphaproteobacteria; order Rhodobacterales; family Rhodobacteraceae; genus Roseovarius. The sequence continues at coordinate 86,803 of CAYMEC010000003.1, read as the reverse complement.
CAGATTTTCTTGACGCGCTTATGGTAGGGCGAGGATTTGAGCCCGGCATAGGTGACGGACTCAACCGCCTCATGGCCCTCAAGCCAGTTGGCCACGGCTTCGGCGTTTTCGACGTGTTTCTGCATGCGCAGGCTGAGCGTCTCAATCCCCATCAGCGTGTAATGCGCGGCCTGAGGGTTCAGTGTCATGCCGAGGTCGCGCAGACCGATGGCGATGCCGTGGAACGTGAAGGCGAGCGGCCCGAAGGTTTCGTGGAACTTGAGGCCGTGATAGGCGGGTTCGGGCTCAGACAGCGACGGGAACTTGTCGGAGGCCGACCAATCAAACGTGCCGCTGTCCACCACGATGCCGCCGGTGACCGAGCCGTTGCCAGTCAGGAACTTGGTCATGGAATGCACGACCAGTGTCGCCCCGTGTTCGATCGGGCGGCAGAGATAGGGGGTGGCAGAGGTGTTGTCGACGATGAGCGGCAGGCCCGCCGCGTCGGCGACTTTTGCCACCGCATCGAGATCGGTGATGTAGCCGCCCGGGTTGGCGATGGATTCGCAGAAGACAGCGCGGGTGTCCTCATCGATGGCGGATTTGATCGCGTCCAGATCGTCGAAATCGACGAATTTCGCAGACCAGCCGAAGCGCGTGATGGTCTGGCTGAATTGGGTGATGGACCCGCCATAAAGCCTTGTGGAGACAACAACATTCTTGCCCGGACCCATTAGCGGGAAAAGCGCCATGATCTGGGCCGCGTGCCCCGATGAACATGCGACCGCGCCTGCGCCGCCTTCCAGCGTGGCCACGCGTTCCTGCAGGACGGCGACGGTTGGGTTGGTCAGGCGGGAATAGATGAAGCCCACTTCCTGAAGGTTGAAGAGGGCAGCGGCATGTTCGCTGTCACGGAAGACATAAGCCGTTGATTGGTAAATCGGCGTGTTGCGCGCGCCGGTGGCGGGGTCAGGGCGGGCACCTGCGTGGATTTGCAGCGTGTCGAAGCCAAACTCGTGGATGCGGTCGGTCTCGTTGGTCATGGGTGGTCTCCCTGTGTGTTTGACTAAGGGTTATGGGAAAGGGGCGTGGAGGACAACCGAACGGTGTAGATCACCTGATCAGATTTGATGTGTTGGAGAGGCCGAAGTCTTTAAAAGACTTCGGCCGCATTCTTTTAAAGAATGCGCAGGTGCGGTGGCGCGCTCAGCGCATCCAGAAGCCGTTGCGTTTGATCGTGTTTCGGATGGCCTGTTCTTTGCGCGGCAGGTTATCGCGATCAAAGAGCGCGCGGGTTTTGGCGCCGCGTCCGTGATAGATCATGAACTTCACCGGATCATATTTCTTCAGAACTTTCTTAACCCAGTTGGGCGCCGCGGCCTCTTCCAGAGCGGCGACCACGCGGTCGCTTTCGCGGGCGTAAAGAAGCGGCAGAACGCGGTAGTGGCAGGTGACGGAGCCGTCGATCAGACCTTCGGGGATCGTGTCGCGCCCGCCGCCAAGGGAATGGATTGTCAGGGGCAGGGCGACTTGATCAAGCCAGGGGTCAAGGGACTGACAAATCAGCTCTTTTGGCGGGTCATCCCGGATGGCAAGCGCGTAGTCGAGGAAACGCTGGCCGAACACATGGGGGCAGTTGTAGAAGAAAAAGCCCGCGTTGAAATAGAGATACCGACGCCAGAATTCATCCGGGTAGGAGGTGTCGAGCGAGCTTTCGAAATCGAGACCGAACTTGTCGTAGAGCGCGCGCCAGGTTTGGGTGTAGCCGGGACCGTAGAGTTGAATTTCGGGCCACGTGCCTTCGCGTCGCATGGACGCCGTGGGTTTGGTGAAATCGAAGGGGACTTTTGTGATCTCATCGAGGATCAGCGTGTCGGTGTCGAGAAAGAGAAACGGCTCGCCTTTGGGTAAAGCGAAGAGCGCCTCGATTTTATTGCCGTAAGGGTAGGTTTCGCCGAAATGGCGGCTCTCAAACGGGATGATCTCGGCTTCAAGGCGTTCCAGCACCTCGCGCGCGTCGCTGCGCATGCGCGGATCACCTTTCCACAGTCGGCCTGGCTGAGGTTCAGAAATGAAAAGTTTTCCGTCAAAATCTGGGGAGTTCAGGCGCAGTGAGGTTGCAAAAAGGATTGCCTCATATTGCAACCGGCCCGCCTGGCCCACCACCACGATGTTGAAAGGTTTCCGCTTTTTGGCGGGCATGGCAGCCCCTCATTTCCTGCTCTGGCGCCAAACTATAAGCGGCAAACGAGCCGCGCAAGAGAGGCAATTGCGCTTATCATTCCCGTAGGGGTGGGTATAGTGATGACCAAACAGTGAATTTTCAGGAGATGGGACATGACGAGTTCGGGTGCCAATTTGGACGCTCAGGTGCGCGAAAGCCAAGCGCAGGTGGAAGAGGCGCAGGCGCGTATTGCGGAGCTGACCAGCCGGATTGAGACGGCGCGGGCCAAGATCAAGGGCGGCGAGGATGCCACGCTGGATATTGAGAATGCGTCGCTGGAGGACGTGCAGGCCCACACGGAAGTCATGAACGCCAATATCGCGGAACTGATCATGGGTCTGGATGATGTGACCGCCGGGTTTTCCAAGGATTTCGATGAAATGCGGTCGAAGACGGGGTGGGAGAGTGTGGTCGGCATCTTCTCGTCCGCCAAGTCGGACAGCATGCGGCAGGACCGGATCCGCACGGCCAATATTGATGACAAATTGCAGGATCTGATTTCGAAATCGGATGTGATTGTGAACCTGCTCGAAGGTCAGCTGAAGATGCTGGAAGAGCAGAAGGTGAAGGTGGGGGGCAACCTGACCGAGACGCTGGATGAACGCGAGCTGACGGTGGGGGAGTTGGAGACGCTGCGCAGCGATATCTCTGGCATGGACCCGGAGATCATCCGATTGGAGAACGCAATTGCCAATGAAACGGATGCGGCGGCGCGCACGAAGTTGGAAACCGAACTGGCGGAGATGAACGCCAAGTATAATGAGATGGTGCAGCAGGAGCAGGTGAAGCTGGCCAAGTCGCAAACGCTGGAGCGGTATATCGAGAAGGGTAAGACCTGGGTCGACTCTCTTCAAAACCAGGCGGCCACGCAGATGGTGCTGATCAACAAGTTGCAGACGGATACGAAGCAGCGGGTGGTGCTTTATGATGCGCTGTCGAAGTCATTGAAAACCGCGCAGCAGCAGGATGTGGCGCACCGGATCAATGAGATCGGGGTGGAGACGGACAAAGAGGCACAATCGGCCATGGCGGGCATCGGGGCTGCGACCAACAAGCAGATGGCGGATATGATGGAGAAGCACGAGGACCACATGGTGTTCGCGCGCGAAGTACTGGAGGCGAAGGCCAAGGCGGATGAACGGTTTGCCCGACGGTTCCAGAAGATCATCGAGAAGCATGATAAAAACCTGTATGGGGCGTGAGTTCCGGTAGAGCGGCTTTGGCTGGCCCTGGTCTGGCGATCCTGGGTTTTGTACGGCAGCGGTTTATTGATGGGTGCGCGGACTCTCGTCGAGCGACAGCGTGCGATTGCCAATTCGCCAGGCCCTGGATGGGGCCAGACGAAGGCGCGGCGGGCCAAGGCCCTTGATTCCGCGCCGGAGTTGAGTGTTGAAGGTTGTGCTTTTATTAGCTAATATAGCTAAAAGAAAGGGCGGAAAATGCGTGGATATTCTGCAACCGAACTAGCCAACAACACCGGCGATGTCCTTTTGACGGCGGCCGGTGAGCCAGTGGAGATCACCCGCCACGGCAAGCCGCGTTTCGTGTTGATGACGCTGGACCGCTATGAAAAGCTGTTGGAATTGGCGGGTGGCGAGTTGGCCGAGCTTGACGACGCAAGCGATCTGGTCGCGGATTTGGATGCTGAATTGAATAATGTCTGAGAATGCGAACGCTTCTGGCCCCGGTCACGTGGGCCTGACCGACATGTTCGCCTCACGGCGCTACTTCGCGAAATTTGAGGGTATCACGCGGCATTTGGAGCAGGTGAGCGCGGTGATGCAGGCGGACGGGCAACTGTCGGAACCTGAGATCGAGGTGCTGACGGGCTATGTGCGGGGGCTGTCCTACACATTTCGGGCGCTGAGCATGAAATACTTGCTGGTAGGGCGCGATACAGGGCAGTTTTTCGGCTCATTGGCGATGGATGTGACGGAAAGCGGCTTTCCGGTCTTCAATGAACTGATGGTGATGGCCAATGACGCGCTACAGGCCGCGCGGCATTTGCAAAATATGCCGACACCGGAACAGCTTAAGGCCCAGATGGTGGAGCAGATCATTGGCGAGCGGGCGATCCCCACACGGCTGCAATTTTCGCTGTCGCAGCGGCTTTACTATGAGGAACTGGCCAAAGGGCATCTCTTTTGGGCGAGGAATGACCCGCAGGCGGTGTGGCTATCCGGGCTACAGCCGCGCGTGACGTATCTTGTGCATTGGGCTGTCTATGACAGTCAGTTGAACCTGCCGACGGTGTACCTGCTGGAGCTGGAGGACAGCGGCGGCGGCAAGGGTTTGCCCATTGACGGGCGGCGCTGGCCCGAGGTGCAGGCGCATTTGATGGGCCAAGCGCTGGGCGGGCTGAAGCTGTTGACGATTGCCAAGGGGTTTGATGAAGCCTTTGACGATCTGCATCCCAAGCGACTGCGGCGTCTGCATTTGGGGCCGATGTATTCCCATGCCTTCACCCGGCAGACCGGGCCTATTCGGGAGGTGCTGGCGGAGGCGCGGGCACCCGAGGGGCAGGATTGGGCGCTCGCGTGGACCGATGAGGTTCTGGAAAGCGAGCGGGTGGTTGAGACGAAATCGGGTTGGTTCGGATCGGTGGAACGGCAGGTGTTTGCGCTCGATCCCTTTGCAGGGCGCGGGGCGGAGACGGGTGCGACGCGGATGCAGCGGTCGCTGATTTTGCCGGAGCGGCCCTATCAAGTGTTGGCTGAGAAGGCGCCGGCGGGATTTGGATCGGTCGACAAGTATGTCGTTGGGCAATCCGGGCGGGTGCTGCGCTATTGAGTATTTTTGGCAATATGAAGCGGGGGTGTGAGCGATGTCTTTGACGTCTGATCTGATGGAGTTGCGGGAGGACGATATCGTCAAGCACTACCCGGCCGCCAATGCGATGCTGGAGGGGTTTGATCATGCGCCCCGGGTTGGGAAGGCGCGTGAGGTGGCAGAAGAGAAATCGGCAGGGCTTGGCACGCGGCGGCGGTTTCGATCGACAACGCCGGGTTTGGTGACACGCTCGACGGCGAAGGCGGATGGGGTGCATTTGGTGGCGACGGTGACGGCGGCGGATGAGGATGATCCGCTGGTCACGCCGTTGCAGGCGACGGTGTTGCATGCTTTGCGGCGGGCGCTGGCGATTGGCTTGGCCGTGGGGGAGGCGTTTTCGGAGGCCACGGGGCTGGCGGCGCTTCGTCGGGCGAATTTGGCGGGATCGTTGGAGGCTGGCCGCAAGGGTGAGTTCACAGAGCTGATGGCGGCAGAGGCGCTGGCGGTTTCTCACGTGTTTGCAAATGCTTGTGCTTTCTTGTTGGCGCCGCACGGGTCCGAGGTGAGTGTGGATCTGGGCGATGTGGAGGAGGTGCTGACGGATAATGCGCAGTTGGCTCTGCATGGCGCGTTGTGGGAGTTGAAGCAGGATATTGCGACGCTTGCGCCGGATGATGAGCGGTTGGTGGCTGTGGTGGCCGGGTTCTGTGAAGGGCTGATGGGCAAGCTGGCGCTGCGGGCAGGGAATGCGGCGCGGCTCGAGGCGTTTACGGGGCGTGCGTGGCGGGTGGAGGCGGATGATTTCACCATTCGCGGGTTTGAGACGAGCGTGGGGAAGAAATCCACCACGCTGACCATGAGTTTCAAAGAGCCGCATCAGGTGGTGGGCAATCACATTGCCAAATATCAGGCGCTGAAGTTGGCCAAGATGCTGATGGCCTATGATTTTGACCGCAAGCTGAACCCGTTTGAGGAGTTGGGCGGGTTCATTTTCACCTTCATGGGCGATGGCAAGCCGGGGACCGGGAAGACGACGCTGATCCAGATGATGGCGGGGCTGATCAATGGCTATTGCGAGGTGGCGGGGTATCCGTTTCGATACGCGAACTTGTCTACGGAAAGCATTGATTCTTATCAGGGAAAGAGCGCGCAGAATGCCAAGAGCTTCATCAATGGGGTGCTGGATCCCGGCGTGATCGGGTTTGGGACGATTGATGACATTGATCAGTTGGCAGGGAAACGCGGCGACCGTCAGAGTTCTGCCGGGCAGTTGGAAATCACGGCTGTGCTGATGGAGAGTTTTTCGGGGGCGAATACGGTGGTGCGGGGGAACTGCACCTTCGGGATGTTCTCGAACTATCCGGAAAACGTGGATGACGCGCTGCGGCAGAGGGCGGGGGCGCGGTTTCTGGTGGACGGGCCTCAGACGCGGGAGGACTACATTGATATTCTCGCGCTGTTGATGGGGAAGAACCATGACATTCCGCTGGGGAGCCATGAGCTTTATGCGGCGCAGGAGATCAAGAAGGCGGTGGCGGCGAGTTTTGACAGCCACGGGAAGCCCCATGAGGAAGGGCTTTTGCGGGTGTATGAGCGGGTGGAGACCGATCTTGGCGCGCTCGACACGATTGCGAAGCTGGGGACGTATTTGAAGGGCATTCAGGAGGCGGATGAGCGGTTCACGGGGCGCGCGATCAAGAACATCACGGATGCGGTGAAGGTGCGCGCGATGGATTTCGAGCTGCCCGATGAGTGGATGGAGGAGCCCGATCTGTTTCTGTTCAAACCTTACGAGGAGAAGCGGGGGATGATCGAGGAGCTGCGCCAGCCGATCACGGTGGAGATGGTGGTGCAGGAGATCAACCGCTACGCGGATTCAGAGTTTAGGTATGCGGATAAGTCCGA